>CADBRR010000001.1 GCA_902797145.1 uncultured Eubacteriales bacterium
TGATATTTTGAGGATTATCGGTGACTCCTCAAAATATCGCTTACCGTAAGGTAAATTACTAAACCGAAAAGAATCATTATTCCAATAAAATGAACCGTAGCTTCTCCATTTAACGAAACTGGTTTTCTTCTTATTGCTTCAATAACCATAAATGCAAATCTTCCACCATCAAGTGCAGGGAACGGTAAAATATTCATTATACCAAGATTTACACTTATAAGAACTGCCATTCTTAATACAGTTTCAAAGCTCTGCCTAACTGCCTGACCTATAATTTCAATCGTGCCAACAGGCCCTACTACGCTTCCTGACTCAATGCCGGTTGTAAACAGACTTCCAATGAATTTAATCATTTCACTCATAATTTCTATAACATATGAAGCTGACTTTCCAACAGCTGCAAAGAACCCATAATGTTCTCTTGCGGGAGTAATTATAATTCCCAGCATATTTCTACCTTCAGATTCGTTGTAGAAATTATTAACTTCTACATCTAAATTTTTTCCATCTCTATTTACAGTAATAATTGCGTGTTCACCATTTGCATTTCTTATTGTATCAACTACATTGGAAAATGTTACATCCTGACCGTCAATTGCAACTATCAAATCATTTTGTTCAATCCCTGATTCATTAGCTATACTTCCGTTCTCAGCAAAACCCGAAATCTGTGCAATATAATCATTTTTCACAATTTTATAATCGCCATATGATACGAGTGTTATTGTCGCAAGTAAGAAAGCTATAAAAATATTCATAAAAGGACCTGCTAAAACAACTATCATTCGTTTCCACACTTTATGGGCGTTAAAGCTTATAGCGTCCTTTATTTCTTCATCTTCGCCATAAAATCTACAGCTGCCACCAATAGGGAATGCTCTTAACGAGTAGATTATATCGTTTTTTGTTACTTTAAACAGAATAGGACCCATACCAACTGAAAATTCAAGTATCTTGAATCCTAAAAGCTTCCCCGCCCAGAAATGACCCAACTCATGTATTACTACAAGCAAATCAAGTACGAGTAACGCACCTAATATTGAAAGAATTGTCTGCATATGCAAGCACCTCCATTCAGACCGAATATTTAACTAAATCCCTTGCTATTCTATCTACTTCAAATATATCTTCTACTGTTGAAACGCTCATTTTTTCTATCTTATTCATAGCGTACTCAACCTTTTCAGCTATATCCATAAAACCAATTTTCTCATTGATAAACATATCAACTGCCATTTCATTTGCTGCATTATAAACGATAGGCAAGTATTCTTCCTCATCAAGCGCAGCATATGCAAGCGGAATTGCTTTAAAAATTTCTGTATCAATTTTCCTAAATGTTATAGCTGACATTTTTTCAAAATCAAGCCTATCAATAATTCTATCTATCCTTTCAGGATATGAAAGCGCATATTGAATTGCAAGCCGCATATCAGGAACGCTCATCTGTGCCATAACAGTTCCGTCACAATATTCTACCATAGAATGAATTATTGACTGAGGCTGTATAACTGCTCGAACGTTTTCTTTAGGGACATCAAACAAATACTTTGCTTCCATAATTTCAAGTCCCTTATTGAACAGAGTTGCAGAATCAATCGTTATTTTTCTTCCCATTTGCCAAGTGGGATGATTTAAAGCATCTTCAACCTTTACATTATAGAGCATATCACGGCTATAATCCTTAAAAGGGCCTCCTGACGCTGTAAGGATTAACTTTGAAACTTCTTTTTTCGTTCCGCAATTCAAGCATTGAAATATAGCTGACTGTTCGCTATCAACAGGAATAATCTTCCCATGGCCATTATTTAACGCTTCGTAAACGAACTTATGTCCGCACACTATACTTTCTTTATTTGCAAGCGCAACAACCTTATTTGCATTAAGCGCTTTAATTAGTGGCATCATACCACTAAATCCTGAAATACCATTTATAACTATATCAACACAATCAAGTTCGGCAATTAAGCTTGATGATTCGTTCCCACAGATTATTTCAGGCGAATAACTTTTAATTTCTTGCTCTACTTTTTGTGCTGCATAAGTATTGCTTAAACCAATATATTTCGGTTTAAACTCGTTCGCATAATTTATAACAGATTCAGCACTTGAATTTGCGCTTATTGCGACAACTTCAAATTTATCTAAATTGTTGCAAAGAACGTTCATTGATTGTCTGCCAATAGACCCTGTGCAGCCAAGTACCGCAACTCTCTTTTTCATTTTAACACCTTTACTAAATTATATTATTCATAACCCCATAAAAGCACATATACACAAGCGGTGCGCAAACAAGTACGCTATCAACCCTATCCATTATTCCGCCATGACCTGGGAATATATTTCCATAGTCTTTTATTCCCGACCAGCGTTTAAGGCATGATGCCCACAAGTCACCAATTTCTCCCATCAGTCCGCCTAAAAAGCCTATAATGCAAAAATGTATAATGCTTATGCTTATATTTTGCAATCCATATATGTATTCTTTTACGAAATAGCACGCAATACCGCCTACTATTCCACCAATCAATCCGCCAACAGCGCCTTCAACAGTTTTTTTCGGGCTTATATGCGGACACAATTTATGTTTTCCGAACAATACTCCGATAAAGTATGCAAATGTATCGCCTATTAACGGTATAGCAAAGCAGCTCAAGAGTGCAAATCCAGAATAATTTTTATCTCCTATCATACCTATTAGCATCAGGAAAACATAAAACAGCATCGGATAACAATATGTAAATATTGATGCAATCCTATCATCGGTAGTTCTTTTTTTATTGAATATACTTTCTGCAATAGTAAATGTAATACATAATATGCCCATCAACGCAAGATAGAATCCACCAAGATATTTATATATCCAATAATACGATGCTGCGAACAAATAAAGCGGCAAAGCAAAGATATCGGTACCTTTTGCTTTAAACATCTTTTTCATTTCGTACACGCTTATTATCGTAGCAACTGTAAAAATCGAATACTGATATATACCTCCAAAATATACCATCGACAAAAACAGGGCTGTAAGAAATACACCAATAATTATTCGTTTTAACATATACACACCTTATATTTTTATTTTAATCCGCCATACCTGCGATTTCTTCTCTGAAATTCCTTTATTGCTTCCACATATTCCTCGTCTGAAAAATCGGGCCAATATGTATCTGTAAATATAAATTCAGCATACGCTACCTGATAGAGCAAGAAGTTAGAAAGCCTTTGCTCTCCACCTGTTCTGATAACTAAATCAACATCAGGCAGTCCCTTTGTATATAAATATTGAGATATAGTTTTTTCATCAACATCATTTATATTCAATTTATTGTTTTCAATTTCATTTGCCATTTGTTTAAAAGCGTTTGCTATTTCAGCACGCCCACCATAATTTATTGACAAATTAAGCTTTAATCCTGTATTCTGACTTGTGATTTTTATAGCTTCTTCAAGTGTTTCCCTTACTAAATCGGGAAGGCTATCCATATCGCCAAGTACAGATATAACTACTCCGTTATCCGAAAGTTCTCTTATTTCTTTTTTAAAATATTCAACTATGAGATTGAACAAAACTCCCACTTCTTCTTTTGGGCGTTTCCAATTTTCTGTTGAAAACACATATAATGAAAGAGCTTTTACTCCTAATTTTGATGACATTTTAATTATGCCTCTGAGCCTTTCGACACCTGCCCTGTGTCCCATGCTTCTAATCATACCTCTTTTTGTTGCCCATCTGCCATTGCCATCCATTATAATTCCTATATGTTTAGGAATATTATCATTAAGCCCCATTTCGGCTATCTGTTCTAAACTAAATTGTTTTTCCATACTCCACCGTTTATTAAAAAGCTATGACGGTGCAACGGCGCACCGCCATATGAATTACATTTATCTATATTCACTATCCGTCTTAAAGACTGAATATGATAATTCTATTGCACCGCTTTCAACTTTTTTCTGCCTTATAACTCTTTTTTCGTTGCCATTGAGGCCTTTTTTGCTTGAAACCATTACAAGATTCAAATCATATCCTTCATTTTCAAGAATTTCTACGGCATTATCAAGTTCATATCCAAGGACATTCGTCAAACCGACATAATCTCCTTTTCTTTATCAGTAATTATCTTATCTACTTCCTTGATAGCGTCATCAGTAGCTTTCTGAGCTTTTTCTTCGAGATCTTTCTGATCGTCTTCAGTTATCTCATTATCCTTCTTGAGCTTCTTAATCTGTTCATTCGCATCCCTTCTTATTGAACGGATTGCTACCTTAGATTCTTCGCCCTTTTTACGAACAACTTTTACAAGCTCTTTACGTCTTTCTTCTGTAAGTTCAGGGAAAATAAGCCTGATTACCTTGCCGTCATTGCTTGGATTGATGCCTATATCAGATTTCTGGATAGCTTTTTCTACCTCAGGAATCATTTTTGAATCCCACAAAGATATAACAAGCAGTCTGGGTTCAGGCGATGAAATATTACCTACCTGATTTATGGGAGTAGGTGTTCCGTAATAATCTACTGTTATTCTATCGAGAACAGAAGCGTTAGCTCTACCTGCACGCAATGTTCCGAGATCTGATTGCAGGACTGATATGGTTTTCTTCATTTTGTCCTTTGCCATTTCTATAACTTCCATAATATTCCCTCCATATAAAATAAACTATATTACTATTTTAAATTATTTTTATGATTTATACAAGAACTTTTTTAATGAATAAGCGTTCCAACTTTTTGACCTTTAACTGCATTAAGAATATTTTCCTCATCTTTCATAGCAAACACGAGAATCGGAATATTCTGTTCGCTACAAAGTGTTATTGCTGTAAGGTCGGTTGCCCTGAGTCCTTTTTCAATTACTTCACTATATCTAAGTTCATCATATTTAACTGCGTTTGCGTTCTTTTTGGGATCATCAGAATATACTGCATCAACATTCTTTGCGAGCAATAAAACATCTGCATTTATTTCAGCCGCACGAAGTGCCGCTGCAGTATCCGTTGTAAAGAAGGGTGAGCCTGAGCCACAAGCAAAAATTACAACTTTTCCTTCTTTGAGTGCATTATTTGCTGCCCTTGATGAGAAAGTATCGCAAAACCGCTGCATTTCAACTGCTGACAAAACAACACATTCCATACCTTTTTTCTCAATAGCGTCCTGCATTGCAAGCGAATTAATAGCTGTTGCCAACATTCCAATATGGTCTGCCCTATTCTTTTCAACATCGCCTGAGCTTCTGCCTCTCCATATATTTCCGCCACCGATTACGATACCAACTTCAACACCGTTTTCATGGAGCATAGCTATTTGCCTTGCTGCCTGTTCAACTGCTTCAAAGCTAACTGCACTATGTTCACCGCCCATTGCCTCTCCGCTGAGCTTTAAGAGAACTCTTTTATACTTTAATTCCATAATTTCCTCTTTATAAATTACAAAAAAGGACACTTTAAGTGTCAAAAGGCACTAAGAGCGTCCTTATAAGCAGAATTATTTACCCATCTGAGCGTTTACTTCGTCAGCGAAATTGTCATGACGCTTTTCAAGGCCTTCACCCATTTCGTAACGAACAAAACGACGGATGCTAATCTTTTCACCGATTCTTGCAACTGTTTCGTTAAGAAGCTGTGAGATTGTCTTATCCGGATCCTTTACGAAGGGCTGTTCGAGCAAGCAAACTTCCTTGTAGTACTTTTCAATTCTGCCTTCAACCATCTTATCAATGATATTAGCAGGCTTGGGCTTATCTTCGTTCATAGCCTGTGCACGGAGTACTTCCTTTTCATGCTCAATTTCTTCCTGGTTTACTTCTTCCTTTGTTACATATGTGGGCTTTGCTGCTGCAATCTGCATTGCTACATCATGAACAAAAGCTTTGAAGTCGTCTGTCTTTGCAACAAAGTCTGTTTCACAGTTTACTTCTACCAATACACCAATTCTACCACCCATATGGATGTATGAGTCTACGATACCTTCAGCTGCTATTCTTGAAGCCTTCTTTGCGCTTGCTGCAAGGCTCTTCTCACGAAGAAAGTCCATTGCCTTATCCATATCACCATTACATTCTGTAAGTGCCTTTTTACAATCCATCATACCTGCACCACTCATTTCACGAAGTGCTGCAACATCTTTTGCTGTAAATGCCATAGTATATTACCTCCTATTTTATTCGATTACTATTTATTTTTAATTGTGCATAATCAGTTTATAGATTGGAGTAAATACCCCAATCTATATTCATAAATCACGATATTTATTAGCCTTCGATTTCTGTAGCTTCTGCTTCAGCTGCATCGATTGCTGCATCTGTCATCTGTTCGCCCTGCTTGCCTTCGAGAACTGCATCTGCCATCTTTGCTGCGATAAGCTTTACTGCACGGATAGCGTCATCGTTACCAGGAATTACATAATCTGCTTCATCAGGATCACAGTTTGTATCTACTATTGCAACTATCGGAATACCGAGTGAACGTGCTTCCATTACAGCAATATGTTCCTTGCGTGGGTCTACGATGAACAATGCACCGGGGCGCTTCTTCATTTCCTTGATACCGCCAAGGTTCTTTTCAAGTTTTTCCTGTTCAGCCTTGAGCTTGATAACTTCCTTCTTGGGCAATCTGTCGAGATCACCATTTTCTTCCATTTCTTCAATCTTATGAAGCTTTGCAATTCTTGTCTGAATTGTCTTGAAATTTGTGAGCATACCGCCGAGCCAACGCTGGTTTACATAGAACATTTCACAACGCTTTGCTTCCTGCTCGATTGATTCCTGAGCCTGTTTCTTTGTGCCAACGAAAAGAATTGATTCTCCTGAAGCTGCAACATCACGAATGAAGTAGTAAGCTTCTTCAACTTTCTTAACTGTCTTCTGCAAATCAATGATATAAATACCATTACGTTCTGCGAAGATATACTCTTTCATCTTAGGGTTCCAGCGGCGTGTCTGATGACCGAAATGTACGCCTGCTTCCAACAACTGTTTCATGGAAATAACTGACATTTTAAAGTCCTCCTCGTTTTTATTTACTTCCCCGTACATCCTTTTCCTGAAGAACCGCTTTGCGGCACGACTCCAGAAATCAATCCGGGTGCATATTTCCTTTAAGATAATAACATATCTATCAGAATTTTACAATAGTTATTTTAATATTTTTTAATTTTTTATATCATTCTTCTTCGTCTTCATCAAGCTCATCCATTAGTTCCAAGAACCTTTCAAATATTTCATCGAGTAATATTTCATTATCGACCGTTTTATATGTATCTTCACTATTCTCATGAACTACTTCAAGCATCAAAACTTCATTTTCGCCTATTCCTTCAACTTCTTCAAGTGGTAAAAGCGCAGCATACTTTTTCCCCTCATAATTGAAAGTCATTACATGATCAAAGTGTACATTATTGCCTTTTTCATCAACAAGAATGACTTCATTCACTTCATCGTTAAGTACATTTTCTTCTGAGTAACCATTATTTTCCTTCATAAATTCATACCTCATTTTTAGTTTGTTACCGGGTGCGATGCAAGGTATCCTTCTAAAATTATGACAGCAGCTACTTTATCGACAACTTTTCTTCGTTCCTTCCAATTAAGCCTTTGTTCGTAAAGTGTCTTTTCAGCAGCAACAGTTGTAAGCCTTTCATCATAAAAATCAAATTCGCCATCCCATTTTGATGTCAAAAGCTCTGCAAACGCTTTTACTTTTTCAGATTGAAAGCCAAGACTTCCGTTCATATTCTTTGGAAGTCCGAAAAGCAATTTAACCGGTTCATATTTTTTTAGAAGTTGAATTATATATTCGCAATCCTTTTCCGCATCATAGCTTCTTGTATATGTTTCAAGTCCCTGAGCAGTTATGCCAAGCGGATCGCTAACAGCTATACCTATTCTTCTATCGCCTACATCTAGCGCAAGAATTCTCTTCATAGTTTTATTCCTTTTCGCTGCCAACGTAATATCTTAGCAATTCTTCAATAAGTTCGTCACGCTCAATTTTGCAGATAAGGAATCTTGCATTGTTATAACTTGTTATATATGTAGGATCACCCGAAATAAGATAACCAACTATCTGATTTATTGGGTCATAGCCTCTTTCTTTCATTGAATTATAAACATCAATGATGATATCTCTGTTCGATATTTTATCCTTAATAGGTTTAAATTGAATCGTTTGATTAAGTTTTGAATTGTTATCCTGTGACATATTCTAACACTTCTGCAAACGCACACATTCTCAATGCGTTCGCAAGATTCTCCTTTCTACAATTTAAATTTAACTTTATTTTTTAGTATTTCTTTGAAGGATCAATAGGTGAAACTCTGCGAAATTCATATACTTTATCCCTCATCATACTTAATGCTCTGTTCTTTCCTACAATTATGTTATCATTTAGTTTTACTTCAATAGCTTGCAGTGCATTAACAATATTTTTTGTAGTTTCTACGTCTTCATCAGATGGAATAACATCGTCAGACGTATGATTATGCGCTACTATAACTGCACTTGCGCTGTTCCTGATTGATGCTTCAACGACATCTCTTACATTTATAACAACACTATTGTCAGTACCTTTTGCTATAAGGCTTTGGGAAATCAATTTATTGCTGCTGTTTAAACATAAAACATATACAAGTTCTCTCTTTGCGCCCTCAAAAAGCTTCATGCAATATGCGATAGCCGCATCAGATGTATCAAGAGATTTTCCGGACATATCATTAAGAACCGCTCGCTTTTGGATATCATTTATTAGCGAAATCAGCAGGGCAGTCTTCTTCCCTACACCATTAACACTCATCAAATCCGATGGATGAGCGTTAAGCACATTATTCATACTGCCGAAATAATCGAGTAATTCATGCGCAATAGGATTTGTATCTACCCTTGGTCTTGAAAACATAATCAGCAATTCAAGTAATTCATGGTCCATAAACGAATCAGGTCCATTGTTGATATATTTATCAAATAACCTTTCACGATGTCCTTTGTGAATGTTTTTCATATTTAGCCTGCCTTTTCTTATTTGTATATCCAATATAATTTTAATACAAAGTATAAATAAATTCAAGCCTTTACACAAAAAATGCAAAGGCTGTGCAGTTATTTTTTAGTTTTTATGAAAATATTCCGCTAATCTGACTTGCTGCTTTCTTTCCGCACTTAACAACACGTTTACCATCACGAGCCATTCTGCGTGTAATATCAGGATACATACCTGTCAATGCAGCTGTTGCCATAGCCATACCTGCGGCGATTCCGCCTACGAATACCCATCCTTTCATAATCCACATCTCCTTTCAGATTTTTTCAGGTAAAAACCTATATAGATATTCTTTACAGGATTTTAATTTTATATTAGCTCATTTTTTATTTTTTACATCACCCGCTTTCTCATTTTTTCAAGAATTTTGTTTTCGAGCCTTGAAATTTGGACTTGCGAAACGCCCATTGCTTTTGCGACTTCCGTTTGCGTTTTATCTTGAAAATATCGCATAACAATTATCTGACGTTCTTTTGCTTCAAGCGTTGCAAGAAGCTCTTTTAGCATTATTCTGTCTACCATTCCCGACTCGCTCATACTGTCGTCGGCAATTTTATCCACGATTGCAATTTCCGAATCCGATTCATAGACGGGTTCATATATTGACATATGCGGCATTGCGGATTCAAGCGCCATCATAACATCCTCAACATCCGCATCAATATCCTTTGCAATTTCGCTTATAGTTGCCTCGTGACCATTTTGTGCAAGAAATTTTTCCTGTGATGACATAGCTTTTATTGCAAGCTCCTTTAATGATCTACTGACTTTTATCATTCCGTCATCACGCATAAAACGCTTTATCTCGCCAGCTATCATTGGCACAGCATAAGTTGAAAATCTCACATTAAATGACACATCAAAATTGCTTATTGCCTTTACAAGTCCCATGCAACCGAGCTGATACAAATCATCGTATTCGATGCCTTTGCCTACATATTTTTTTACTATTGATTTGACAAGTGCAATGTTATGAACTATCAGTTTCTCTTTCGCATTTTCATTGCCACTTTGTGATAACTCAATAAGCTTTAACGTTTCTTCCTGACCGAGCGGAACATACTCATTCATCTTGTTTCTCTTTTACATATGCTCCGGAAGAATCTATTGTTTTTACCATCGTTACGGTCGTGCCAACATTAGGCTCTGATTCAACGCTTATTTTATCCATAAATGCTTCCATTACTGAAAAGCCCATTCCCGACCTATCAAGATTCGGTTTTGATGTATAGAAAGGCTGCATTGCAAGTTCAACATCATCAATACCGTTTCCATCATCTCGAATTGTAATAGTTACTGTTTTCCCTTCGCAATAGCAATCCATATATATTGTGCCATTTTTGTTATCATATCCATGAATAACGGCGTTCGTAACAGCTTCCGAAACAGCGGTTCTTATATCCGATAATTCTTCTATTGTCGGATCAAGCTGTGACACGAACGATGATGCCACCATTCTTGCAAACCCTTCATTTTGCGATTTGCTCATAAAACTCAAATGTATTTCGTTGTCAAACATAATTCTCTCTCCTTATAAATCAGCTGCGTTCAACAAGGGAATATATCCCCGACATACGTAAAATCTTGTCAACACTTCTGTTAGCTCCGCAAATTCTCACACTTCCTTTTCGTTCTGCAAGTATTTTATATCTGCCAAGTATTACGCCGAGTCCTGAGCTATCCATAAAGGATACATCTTTCATATCTATCGTAAGCTCTGTTATGTATGAATTCATAAGCAGTCTGTCGATATCGTCCCTCGTTTTCTTTGCGCTGTGATGATCAAGCTCTCCGATAAGATGAACATACAGCTTTTTACCTTCTGCTGTACCGATAATTTTCATTTAGTTCAAGTTGCTTCAAAATTATATTCAAAGCGCTCCTTTCTTAATATTTTAAGATTCTATGATTTCGGACACTCTTTTTTTCTATGGCTATTTTTTGCATCCTGCATAGAAAAACAAGGAAGATTATATTGTTTTGTAAAAAAATAAAAGTTGCATGGAAATAACTCCGCACAACTTTTATTTTCTCCTATTTTTAAATTGTTTTTAAAGTTTCTTAATGAAGCAGCGTCTGCTCTTATGCTGTTCCGTTTCAAAGAACTTCCATTGGCTTACTACTTTTTCATTTACTTCAAGCTCTGGACCGGTTTCTGCAACTTTAATCCCATTCGCTATTGCACTCTTTAAAACTTCATTTATAAGAATCGCATTTATACCTGTTCCCTGCATATCAGGCCTTACAGCAACAAGGAACATATCAAGTGTATCATTTTTCTTTAATGCCCTTAGTACTCTAAATGCTCCGAACGGGAACAATCTTCCGTTACTCTTTTTAAGAGCCTTTGCAATTGACGGAGCAGTTATTCCGAATCCTACAACTTCGCTTTGTTCATTTTCGAGAATGCACACATATTTCATATCGACTATTGGCAAAAACTTATTGACATACTTCTTAACCTGTCTTTCCGTAAGCGGAACTACACCATAAAGGTGCTTATATGCATCGTTAAGCAAATCAAATACTCTTTCAACGTATGGCTTTACATCTTTTCTCTTTTTGAGCTTTACTATATGAACTTTATTTCTCCTTGCAACGATATTTGCAAGCTTTTCTATTCTTTCATTTGCTTCATCAGGGACTTTAACAAGATATTCTATCCAATCGACATCTTTTACATAGCCTCTTCTCGTAAGCTGATCGATATAATATGGATGATTATAATATGTTATAAACATACTTGTTCTATCGAATCCCTTTATTAGCATACCTTCTCTATCAAGATCGCAGAAACCCAATGGACCATGAACCTCAACGCATCCAAGTTCCCTTGCATAATTCTCAACAGTATCAAAAAGTGCATCAACTACTTCGTCATCATTTATGAAGTCAACGCACGAAAATCTCATACGCTTATATCCCCACTTCTGATTTGCCTTTTCGCTCATTATAGCACCAATTCTGCCTACAATTTTACCGTCACGATATGCGAGGAAGCATTTTGCCTTACAATATTCAAACGCAGGATTTTTCTTTTCATCCCAATCCTCCATTTCATCTTGAACCATAGGCGGAATATAATAAGGATTATCCTTATACAGCTTGTTCGGAAATTCAACAAACTTTCTTAAGTCACTTCTTTTTTTAACTTCTTTTATTTCAACCAACTTACAGCACCTCAATTTCTTATTTATTATATATTAACAGAATTTTTAATTTATAACAACTATTGAACGATATATTTTTACAACTGCAATAATGACTCCATATTTTTAAACAGTGTTCTATAATATCGCATTTTATTATAAGATTAACCATGAATTTTATAGAAATAATATTAAATTTTTATAAATAAATACTTATTTCTTCATATAACAACTTAATTCCCCATAAACCCACTTTTTATATTATAGTAAGTTTCCATGATAATTACAATAATTTTTTTACGAAATAAAAAAAGCACACCACAAGGTATGCTTTGAAATTATTTCATATTATAGTTCATTAAGCATTTGTGTCGGGTTTTCAGCCGCCTTTACTTTACCGAACGCTTTTACGATAATTCCATTTTCATCTATAAGATATGTTGTCCTTACAACACCCATAGATTTTTTCCCGTAATTATTCTTTTCTTTCCACACATCGTACTTTTGGATAACTTCCTTTTCCTCATCGGATAGTAATGTAAACGGGAGTCCATACTTTTCCTCAAATTTTTTATGTGATGCAACAGAGTCCTTGCTTACTCCGAGAACAACTGCGCCTTTTTCAGCAAACTGCGGATACAATTCACCGAATGAACAAGCTTGTTTTGTGCAACCAGATGTATTATCCTTTGGGTAGAAATAAAGGACTACTTTTTTGCCTCTATAATCTGAAAGTGAGTGCATATTTCCGTTTTGATCCGGCAAACTGAATTCCGGAGCTTTTGTACCAATTTCCAACATTTTTCTTTTCTCCTCCTTTTTTATACTGAACTACCTGCAAGCGCACCTGTGGAATATGCTATTTGCAGATTAAATCCGCCTGTAAAAGCATCAACATCTATTACTTCTCCAGCAAAATACAAGCCTTTTACAAGTTTTGATTCCATAGTTGAAGCATTGATTTCTTTTACAGAAATTCCTCCTCGTGTTATTATTGCCTGCTCAATATCATACGCTTTTTCTATATGAAATTCAAGATGTTTAAGAGTATGAACAATATTTGATCTTTCAGCCTTTGTAATATTATCAACCGTCCTTTGCGCATCGAGTCCCGATTGCTCTATTATTATTGGGATAAGTCTTGACGGCAACAAGTCAACAAGCGCATTGACTAACTGTTTCCTTATATACTTTTCAAAATCACGCAAAACCCTTCTATCGAGTTCTTCTTCGCTCAATGCAGGCTTTAAGTCAATACTCATAAAAATATCTCTCGGTTCATCCGCAATTATACTGCTTGCACTCAAAACAAGCGGACCTGAAACGCCAAAGTGCGTGAACAGCATTTCTCCAAGCTCATCGTAAACGATTTTATTTTTCTTATTATAAACCTTTAACTTAATATTTTTAAGCGAAAGTCCCATGAGCTCACATGGCCATTTTTCTTGCGTTACAAGTGCTGTAAGCGATGCTTTAAGTTCGGGCTTTTTATGTCCAAACATTTGAGCAAACCTATAACCATCACCAGTAGAACCTGTCGATGTATAACTTATTCCGCCTGTGCATATGATTACTTTATCAAACTGCTCTTTTTTCCCATTTGTACTGATTACAAATCTGTCATTATCAATTATTTCGATATTTTTAACCTCGCAATTTAGCTCGATATGAACACCGCTTTTCTTCACAAACTGCGTAAGTGCCTTTATAACATCGCTTGACTTATCGGACTGAGGGAATACCCTTCCGCCTCTTTCAACTTTCGTCGCTACACCATTTGATTCTATTATCTTTATAATATCTTCGTTTGTAAAGTTATTAAATGCACTATAAAGAAAACGAGGATTTTTAGGTATATTCTTCAAAAAATCATCGATAGGCGCACTATTTGTTATGTTGCACCGTCCCTTTCCTGTCAAGAAAAGCTTTTTTCCAAGTTTTTCGTTTTTTTCAAAAAGTGTTACATCATTTCCATTCTTTGCGGCAAATGCGGAAGCTATCATTCCTGATGGACCACCTCCGATAACTGCTACTTTATTATTCATCTTCGTTCCTTTCAAAATAAGTATTTTCCGATTCCCATATCGTTTCGAGCTTATTCATCTTGTCATACATTTCATTTCTGCATCTCATACTAACTGCTATTATAAGCGCATTTATTACGCTCAATGGCGCAACGAGCGAATCAGTAAATGATACCATATCGCTTTTTGCTGCAAGCACATAATTTGCGTGTTTTGCAATAGGCGATTCCTTACTGTCTGTCAGAGCAATAATTTTAGCATTCTGCTGATTTGCAATTTTTACTGCATTGAGCGTTCGATTTGAGTATCTTGGAAAACTTATTCCAATACATACATCGTTGCTTGTTATAGGAATAATCGCTTCATATACATCGCCTACAACATCATTTACAAGCTTAACATTTTCTCGAATAAACCCAAAATTATAATAAAGAAATTGCGAAAGCAATGAGGAATTTCTAAGCCCTATAATATATACCGTTTTCGCTTTAATAATCGCTTCAACAGCATTTTCAAATGTTTCCTCATCAATGCCATCAATAGTCTGACGGATGTTATCCATATCCGCTTTTAAAGTATTTATCAGAGTATCGTTTTTATTTATCTCGGATGACAGCCGCATTCTTTCAACTGTCGTTAGCTTTGTCTTTATCATATTCTGCAATGCCTGTTGAAGTTCAGGATAGCCATCATAGCCCATTGCGTATGCAAACCTTATTACAGTTGCTTCGCTAACCCCTACAGCCTTTCCAAGCTGTGATGCAGTACAAAATGCTACTGTATCATAATTTGAGCATATATAATCCGCTATAAGTCTATGACTTTTGCTCAACTTTTCATTATTTTTCCTGATATTTTGGATTATTTCACTGTTGTCCATATTTTATGACTCGCTTTTTTAATATTAAAATGTGGCAAAAGCATATTCTGTTAAAATATACTTTTGCCTATTAATTCTTTATTACATATTATTCAGTCAAATCTTCAACATATAATTCAATTACTTCATTTGAATTATTTTTGTTTTCTGCTTTCTTTTCGATATTGACGCTCTGGGTATTATTGTTTACTCCGTTCTTTCTATTTTCAAAGAACTTCATTGCTACCTGCGGGAAAAGTGCATAACTCAATACATCTTCTTCCTGTATAGCTACATCTTTAACTTCTTCTCTGTACTTATCGAGTTCAGGTTTAAGCAAATCAGCAGGTCTACAAGTGATAACAGGTTCATCACCAATTGCCTTACGCCTTACTTCTTCGTTTACTTCTCCAGGCAAAGCACCGTATTCGCCATGCAATACAGCCTTTGATTCCTTTGTAAACATCTTATACCTTTCGCCAGCAAGTACATTGAGAACTGCCTGCGAACCTACAATCTGACTTGTAGGTGTTACAAGTGGCGGATAACCAAAGTCTTTCCTTACTCTCGGAACTTCTGCAAGTACATCGTAGTACTTATCTTCTGCATTTGCCTGTTTAAGCTGTGAAATAAGGTTTGAAAGCATTCCTCCCGGAACCTGATACAAAAGTGTATTTGTATCTACACGCAAAACTTTAGGATCAAGATATCCCTCCTGCTTAAGCTTTTCAGCAACACCTCTAAAATGCTTTGCTGCTTCTGCCATTTTTTCAAGGTCAAGCCCCGTATCTCTTTCAGTACCTTTAAGTGTAGCAACAAGCGGTTCTGTTGCGGGCTGCGATGTTCCGTTTGCAAGCGGTGACAATGCGCAGTCAACTATGTCTACACCTGCCTGAACAGCCATAAGGTATGTCATATCGCCAGTACCTGATGTGTTATGCGTATGAAGATGAATAGGAACATCAATTTCAGATTTAAGTTTCTTTACAAGCGAATATGCGTCATAAGGAAGCAAAAGGTTTGCCATATCCTTAATACAGATTACATCTGCGCCCATCTGAACGAGTTCTTTTGCCAATTTTACAAAATATTCTTCGCTATGAACAGGGCTTACTGTATAGCTTATAGCTGCCTCACAGATTCCACCGTACTTCTTTGTATATTTGATTGAAGATTCAAGGTTTCTCGTATCGTTCAAAGCATCGAAAATCCTTATAACATCAATACCATTTTCAATAGCTTTGCGGCAGAACTGTTCTACTACATCATCGGGATAATGCTTATAACCGAGGATATTCTGACCTCTGAAAAGCATTTGAAGCTTTGTGTGAGGAAGATGCTTTTTAAGCGTTCTTAATCTTTCCCACGGATCTTCATTCAAGAATCTAAGACAACTATCAAATGTAGCTCCACCCCAGCATTCAAGCGACCAATAACCAATGCTATCAAGTATTTCGCAAGCGGGTATCATATCTTCTGTACGCATACGTGTTGCTGCCTGCGACTGATGTGCATCACGAAGTATCGTATCAGTAATCATCAATTTATTAGCCATATATCAACCCTCCCGATTAATTTGCAAACAATGAAATAAATACGCCTGCTGCTATTGCCGAACCAATAACGCCTGCAACGTTAGGACCCATAGCGTGCATGAGCAGGAAGTTACCCGGATTGGCCTTCTGACCTTCTACCTGTGAAACTCTTGCTGCCATAGGAACTGCCGAAACACCGGCTGAACCGATAAGCGGATTTATCTTCTTCTTGAGGAACAAGTTCATAAACTTTGCAAGCAATACACCACCTGCTGTTCCGAAACCGAATGCTGCAACGCCCATAAGGAGTATACCAAGCGTTTTAAAGTTAAGGAATGCATCGGCTGTTGCTGTTGCGCCTACGCTTATTCCAAGGAATATTGTTACTATGTTCATAAGTTCATTCTGAACTGTCTTTGAAAGTCTATCAACAACGCCCGATTCTTTCATAAGATTACCAAGCATAAGAGAACCTACAAGCGGAGCTGCCGAAGGAAGAAGCAATGCTACGAAAATCGTAACTACTATCGGGAACAAAACTTTTTCTGTCCTTGATACGGGTCTAAGCTGTTCCATAACGATTTTTCTTTCTTCCTTAGTTGTGAGCAATCTCATTATAGGCGGCTGAATTACAGGAACAAGTGCCATATATGAATATGCCGCAACTGCGATAGGTCCCAATAATTCAGGAGCAAGTTTTGAAGTTACAAAAATTGCAGTAGGACCATCAGCGCCACCGATGATACCAATTGAACCTGCTTCCATAGCATTGAATCCAAGGTACATTGCGCCGATGAACGCAACAAATATACCAAACTGTGCTGCTGCGCCGAGCAACAAGCTCTTCGGGTTAGAAATCAAAGGACCAAAGTCCGTCATTGCACCTACGCCTATAAATATAAGGCAAGGATAAATACCAAGCTTTACGCCGATATATAAATAGTCGATAAGTCCTGCAGTTTTATCAAAATTTTCCCAATGTACATGACCACCTTCAAACAATGCTGTATGATACATTTCAGCACCAGGAAGGTTAGTCAAAAGCATACCGAAAGCAATAGGCAAAAGGAGCAACGGCTCAAACTTCTTTACTATAGCAAGATAAAGAAGTACGCACGCTATTGCTATCATAATTATGTTCAATGGATTTTCGATAAGTTTTGCAAATCCCGATTCATTTAAAATATTCAACAGATTTTCCATAACTTATACCTTTACCTTTGAATTTATCAGCCAATTGTCATAAGAACGTCGCCTGCGTTTACCGAAGCTCCCTTTGTAACATTTACAGATGTAACAACACCATCTTTTGTTGCAAAAATCTCGTTTTCCATCTTCATAGCTTCAAGTATCATAACAAGCTGACCATTCTTAACTCTCTGACCGTTTGAAACCTTTACATCGAGTATAGTTCCGGGCATTGGGCTTGTTATCTTTGTTCCGCCTGCGTTTGAGGAAGCTGTTGCTGTTGCCTTCTTCGGCTCCTGAGCAGGTCTTTTTGATGATGCTGCTGCATCGAGTTCTTCAACTTCTACTTCATATGATGTACCATTTACATTAACTACAAATTTACGCATTTAAAATTCCTCCCGTAAAATTATTTTTCGATTTTTTTAATTGAATGTATTCTTATACCTTTTGGAGTTGTCCCCATTGTTGTTGCAATAGCCGCTGATATAGCTGCAATTATCTGCCTTCTTTCGTCAGGGTTTACGCCCTGCAAATCGCTACCTGATGTTTGCGAAGAATTAACTGCTTCATTATTATCACTTTCTTTTGTCTGAGGTTTTTTTGCAAACTTACGTACAAAGAAACTCAGCAAGCTTATAATAATAATAAGTGCTATAAGACCAGCAAATACAACTATAAGGCCAATTACCATTACAAGCCATCTACTTATTGGTTCTGCCATGGTTTTGTTCCCCCTTTCATATGGTTTAAATTGATTTATTTAATGCTTAATTATTTTGCAGGAAAAACTGCATTTTTTTAATTAAACACAAAGTTCAAAAATTCTTCCCCATTATTATTTGATTTTATTTTACATCATCTCAACAAATTTTGCAATAAAAATTTCAAATATATTTTTATTAAAATAAAGTTTTTAAATTTAGTTTTTCCATTGTCTTAATGGATTCAATCTCGGATAGAACAGATTGAAGTTCAAGTAACATCTGACCTCTTTCATCAACCTTTATCATTTCTATACAGCCTTTTATTGATGTTTTTATTCTATTAATATTTTCATGATTCAAAAAAGTGTACAGTATTATCTCGCTTTCGCTAATTTTTTTATCTATATCATTAAGCCTTCTCTGAGCTGATTCAAGTTTGTTTTCAATCACCTCATCATTTATTTTATTTAAATCTTTTTCAATGTCTGAAAATACAATATCTATGTATATTGATGGGAAAATAAACAATGAAAAAAGAATTATAATTGATATAATCAAAAACAATGTCGATATAGAAGATTTTTCAGGTTCAATCGGCATTATCCTTCACCTCCATTTTTAATAACTTTTCCGCCATATTTATCTTTCGTTTGCAAAAACATCTTGTTTTTATCGTCAATGCTCATTAAAAACACTTCGCTAACATTATTGATTCCGTTAAGTTTTAGTTTCGTCTTTACCCATTCAAAAGTTTTCCCGGATGCGGAAAGTTCCTTTTCATTTATTTTACCATCGCTTATAATAACATTAACAAGATTATCATCTGACGGCGGAAGTCCTAAATCCTCATTTGTTGGATTTTGCTTTGTTCCTTTTAGTAAAACCGACAAACTTCCGTTAGTTTCAAGAATCGCATACGAAACATCATTTATATCGTATATATCCTTCGTTCGCATTTGTTCAAATAAGTCGTCAAGGCTATATCTTGCGCTTTTAAGGGAGTGTTCAAGCACTCGCCCATCCTTTACTACAATTATAGGATTTCCGCATAATATTTTTCTCAATTTATTACTTTTAAGCGATATTTCAGAGAAAATCTGCTGAATAATATATAGTGTAAGTATTGGAACAATGCCATGCGCAAGTGGAATGTTTAAATTTGTTGCAGGTTCTGAAGCAAGATCTGCAATCAGCATAGTTATTACTAAATCAAAAGCCTGCAAATCGCTCACCTGCCGTTTTCCGCTTAATCTCATAATTAGGAAAACAATAATATAAAGAATAATACATCTTGCAAAAATTACTATCATATTTTTACTGCCTTTCATAATATAAATATTAGTGTGCGCATTTTTTGTAAAATTATTTTTAAAAAAAGTATTGACAAATATATTTGGATAGTATATAATCAATATCGTTGCAAAACAAACGATGGATGCGGCCCCTTGGTCAAGCGGTCTAAGACACCGCCCTTTCACGGCGGTAACAGGAGTTCGAGTCTCCTAGGGGTCACCATTTGCGGTCCGGTAGTTCAGTTGGTTAGAATGCCAGCCTGTCACGCTGGAGGTCAGGGGTTCGAGCCCCCTTCGGATCGCCATTTTTTTATATGCCTCGGTAGCTCAGATGGTAGAGCAAGGGACTGAAAATCCCTGTGTCGGTGGTTCGATTCCACTCTGAGGCACCATTTGATTTAATAAGCTGGTGTGGCTCAATGGCAGAGCAGTTGATTTGTAATCATCAGGTTGTAGGTTCGACTCCTATCACCAGCTCCAATTTAATTAAATATGGATGGGTTCCCGAGCGGCCAAAGGGAGCAGACTGTAAATCTGCCGTCACAGACTTCGATGGTTCGAATCCATCCCCATCCACCAGCGGGAATGGCGGAATTGGCAGACGCGCACGGTTCAGGTCCGTGTGAAAGCGATTTCATGCAGGTTCAAGTCCTGTTTCCCGCACCA
>CADBRR010000002.1 GCA_902797145.1 uncultured Eubacteriales bacterium
GGGAGTCAAGACATATTGTGTCTAAAAAGTAAATTTTTTTAAAATATTCAAAATGTAATATGAAAATTCGTAGATATATGATAAAATATAAATTGGATGATTTTAAAAAACGGAGGCGGAAGATATGGCTGAAATATTCGGAAAGGGCGATGGCTCGGAATATGGTAGAAAAGCACGTATTGAAAAGAATAACGCAAATACCAAAAAAGTTGATGACGATATAATAAAAAAAATAGGTTCATTCAAAATAAATACAGATAAAAAAAATAATAGTAATCTTAAAAAAAGCAAAGCACCATTAAAAACGGAAAAAGAATATAATCTTGATGATAACAAAAAAGAAGATAGAAATAAATCAAAAAAATCAGGCGGCGATGACGGAAGTATAACTAATACATTGTTCAGGGGAAATTATCTGAGCAAAATTTCGTATGTTATATTGATTATTGCAATATATGCAGTAATTTGTATGACGTTTAAGAAAATGTTTATTGAACATTTTCCACAGTGGCATGGAAATAATATGCTGAAGTATTTTATTGGCGATGCATATTATTATATTACAGCTGGTTTAGCTGTCTTAGCTGCTGCAACTTCATTCAGGACACATAGAAATGTTCTTAGCGCAGTTACATCAGCAATAGCTCCGTTCGGCGTAATAAGCGTATTTGGATTCCTCGTTTATGAACCTAAATCACTTGTAAAAGTTGTTTTAATAGGAATGGTTGTAATAGCAGCATATCTTGTATCAAATATAATAAGGCGAAGATATGGTGGTAAGACAAATGAGATTGAATCTGTTAATACAGTTAAAAACATAATACTTTCAATGCTGAGCATATTTGTTGTATTCGTTTTTGCATCATCATTTTCGGGCAATTCAGTTGAATTGAGCGCATTGTATAGAAGAAATTCGTTTGAAGAGCTTTATAACATAAATGCAGATACGCTTATAAAGCTTGATGAACAAACGTGGTCAACACTTTCCGAAAATGATAAGCTTGAAGTTTTAAAAACAGTTGCAAATACTGAATGTGAAATGTTTGGTATACCTTATTATATCAACGTGAATATTGATGAAAATCTCAGAGGTACAGGTGTTTATTCAAATTATGAATATGGAAGTAGAAGCATAAGGGTGAACCCCGAAATACTAAAGGATTTCTATGCGCATGACTGCGTTATGTATATAATAAGAGCTTGCTTTAATGTATACCAGCGTTGCTTGTGCGAAGTATATCTTGCAGTTGATGAAAAATATTATGATGTACCGATTTTCGATGATGCGGTGAAGTATTATAATAGCTTTAAAGAATATGATAAAATTTCAAATGACTATATAGCAGTGTCCAAATTGCTCGTTGTTGAAACAGCAACAAAATATAGTTCAAGCACGATAAATATAGGAAAATATTTTGATAGCAAGTTGAGGGAAAACATTAAAAGCCCGGATTTATCAGGTGTAAATGATGTGCTAAATCCAAAGGGTAACGAAACAGAACAGGGCGAGCAGGATTTAGAACCGAATGAAACACCGGATTATTCTGAACCTGCTATTACAGACGATTATACTGAACCCGATTCTCAATCAACAGGCGAGGAACCATAACATAAGCTGAAAATGCATAAAATGTTAGTTTTACCTTAAAATATAGCGTAAAATAAAGAAAAAATTATATTGAATAAAATTGTTTTATGCTGTATAATGAAATCGTAACTAAAACTGTGTCGAAAAAAGAATATATTTTTAAACAATTCGTTTTTTGGGTGGACAAAGTACATAGTTATTTGTTACAATAGTAATGTTGGGTTGGAACGCATATAAACTGACCTGAATAAATAAATCTATATAATTCCATACATCAAGGATTAGTATGTGTCCTTTGTTATGGTTATATAAACAAAACAAACTAAAATAAATCATTATTTATCAATGAAAGGGGTAAATTATGAGCGTAAACATTGATTACAAGTTTATCGATGAAACACTTGATGAATATGGCAGAAAGCCTTCATCAACAATTGCTATCCTCCAGAAGATTCAGGAGAGATACAACTATCTGCCCAAGGAAATATTCCCTTACCTTGCAAAGCAGATCGGAATAAGTGAAGCTAACATCTATGGTGTAGCTACATTCTATGAGAATTTCTCACTTGAACCCAAGGGCAAGTATGTTATCAAAGTATGTGATGGTACTGCCTGTCATGTAAGAAAGTCAACACCTGTTCTTGAAAGACTCAGAGAAGAACTCGGCCTTTCAGAAACAAAGGTTACATCAGACGACCTTATGTTCACAGTAGAAATAGTATCATGTCTTGGCGCTTGCGGTCTTGCTCCCGCACTTACAGTTAATGATGAAGTATACTCATCAATGACTCCGGACAAGGCAAGCGAATTGCTCAAGAAGCTCAGGGAGGAATAAGTTATGATGTTGAAGACAAGAGAAGATTTGATAAAAGTTCGTGAGCAGTATATGCGCTCCGCAACAAAAGAAACAAAGAAGATTCTTGTTTGCGCAGGTAAAGGTTGCGTATTAAATGGATCACTCAATATCCATGCAAAGCTCAAGGAATTGCTCGAAGCAAAGGGTATAGCTTGTGAAGTAGAATTGCAGGACGAACAGAATGATTCAGTAGTAGGCATCAAGGCTACAGGCTGTCATGGTTTCTGTGAAATCGGACCGCTCGTAAGAATTGAACCGGACGGAATCCTCTACACAAGAGTTAAGGTAGAAGACTGCGAAGATATTATCGAAAAGACAATTGTAAACGGTGAAATCGTTGACAGACTTACATATACTCTTAATGGTAAGAACTACCCCAAGAAGGATGATATTCCTTTCTATAGACTTCAGAAGAGACTCGTTCTTGATCACTGCGATAAGATTAACCCCACATCAATTAAGGAATATTTTGCAGTTGGCGGTTACGAAGCATTTGAAAAGGCTTTGTTTGAACTTGGCAGCGATGAAGTTATCAACCAGATAACAATTTCAAACCTCCGTGGTAGAGGTGGCGGAGGATTCCCCGCAGGCAAGAAGTGGACACAGGTTAAGCGTCAGAAGTCACCGACAAAGTATATCGTATGTAATGGTGACGAAGGTGACCCCGGTGCATTCATGGACAGAAGCGTTATGGAAGACGATCCTCATAGAATGCTCGAAGGTATGATGATAGCAGGTTTCGCTTGTGGCGCAAAGGAAGGCTATATCTATGTTCGTGCAGAATATCCTACAGCAGTAGAAAGATTGACAAACGCTATTAAGCAGGCAAATGAATATGGTTTGCTCGGTGAAAATATCCTCGGCACAGGCTTTAACTTCCAGATTTATATCAGGAAGGGCGCAGGAGCATTCGTATGCGGCGAAGGCAGTGCTCTTACAGCTTCAATCGAAGGTAAGCGTGGTATGCCTCGTGTAAAGCCGCCTCGTACAGTTGAACATGGTTTGTTCAATGAACCGACAGTTCTTAATAACGTAGAAACATTTGCAAACGTACCGCTCATCGTTTTGAATGGCGCTGAATGGTATAAGTCAATAGGTCCTGAAAATAGCCCTGGAACAAAGGCATTTGCTCTTACAGGAAACATTATGAACACAGGACTTATCGAAGTTCCTATGGGAACAACACTCCGTCAGGTAATATATGATATCGGCGGTGGTATTAGAAATAATGGCGAATTTAAGGCAGTTCAGATTGGTGGACCTTCAGGCGGATGCCTTACACCCGAACACCTTGACCTTAACCTTGACTTTGACTCACTCAAGAAGGTAGGAGCAATGATAGGTTCAGGCGGTCTCGTTGTTATGGATGACAAGACTTGTATGGTAGAAGTAGCAAGATTCTTTATGAACTTCACACAGAACGAATCATGTGGTAAGTGCGTACCATGTCGTGAAGGTACAAAGAGAATGCTTGAGATTCTTGAAAGAATAGTAGCCGGCAACGGTAGAAAAGGCGATATCGAATTGCTCCTTGAGCTTGCAGATACAATTTCATCAACAGCACTTTGCGGACTCGGAAAGACAGCTCCGTCACCGGTAGTAAGCACAATCAAGAACTTCAGAGAAGAATACGAAGCACACATCAATGAAAAGAGATGTCCTGCCGGTGCTTGTCAGAAGCTCAAGAGATATACAATTGATCCTGATATGTGTAAGGGTTGTACAAAGTGTGCAAGAAATTGTCCTGTTAGCGCAATTACAGGAACAGTTAAGCAGCCCCATGTTATCGATCAGGATAAGTGTATCAAGTGCGGTGCTTGTAAGGCAAACTGCGCATTCGGTGCTGTAAAGGAGGCATAATGATGGAAAAAGAATATATGATTATTGATGGTATCCGTTGTGAACTCAACGGTGAAAAAAATGTTCTTGAAGTAGCAAGAAATAACGGTATAGATATCCCGACATTCTGTTATAATCCTGAACTCTCAATCTATGGCGCTTGCCGTATGTGCGTGTTTGAAAATGAAAGAGGCGGAATGGAAGCTTCATGTTCAACACCACCTAAGGCAGGTATGGAAATAAAGACAAATACTGCTAAAATCAGAAAGTATCGTAAGATGATACTCGAATTGCTTCTCTCAGCACATTGCCGTGATTGTACTGTTTGTGAACAGAGTCAGAACTGTGAGCTTCAGAAGTTTGCGAAGAAGTACGATTTGAGAGATGTTCGTTTCCCGAACTCAAAGAGCGAACCGTGGGTTGATGATTCATCAGTTTCAATTAGAAGAGATATGAATAAGTGTATTCTCTGTGGCCAGTGCGTAAGAGTATGTAACGAAATACAGAATGTAGGCGCAATTGACTTCACACAGAGAGGATCAGAAGTAGTAGTAACAACAGCTTATAACATTCCGATAGCTGAATCAAACTGCGTAGCTTGTGGTCAGTGTGCAGCAGCATGTCCGACAGGTGCAATCACAGTAAAGGACGATACAGAAAAGGTATGGAAGGCTATCGCTGATAAGGATACTCTTGTAACAGTACAGGTAGCTCCGGCTGTAAGAGCAGGTCTTGGTCAGGAATTTGGTATTCCTCAGCAGGAAAACACAATGGCAAAGATGGCAGCAGCAATGAAGAGAATGGGTGTTGATTATGTATTTGATACATCAACAGGCGCAGACATTACGGTTATGGAAGAATCAAACGAATTCCTCGAAAGATTGAAGACAAACCCCGAAATGCCTTTGTTCACATCATGCTGTCCTGCATGGATTAACTATTGCCAGAAGAACTATCCTGAAATGATGGTAAACGTATCAACTTGTCGTTCACCTATGGAAATGTTCGCACCGGTTATCAACGATCAGTTCAAGGATTGTGGCAAGAAGCACGTTCATGTAGCAATTATGCCTTGTACAGCAAAGAAATTTGAAGCAGCAAGGGATGAATTTGTAAAGAACGGTAAGCACGAAGTAGACTACGTACTCACAACACAGGAACTTGCTAAGATGATTAAGCAGGCAGGCATCGACCTTAAAGATATGGAACCCGAAGCAATCGACCAGCCCTATGGCATTATGACAGGTGCAGGCGTTATCTTCGGTGTAACAGGCGGTGTAACAGAAGCTGTTGTAAGAAGAGTAGCAGAAGATAAGTCAGCAAACACATTGCGCCAGATTTCATACACAGGTATCCGTGGTATGGAAGGCTCAAAGGAAGCTACAATTAAGGTTGGCGATGCAGAATTGAGAATAGCAGTAGTAAGCGGACTTAAGAATGCTGACGAGCTTATCAAGAGAATCAAGAACGGTGAACACTATGATTTCGTAGAAGTCATGGCTTGCCCGGGCGGATGCGTAAATGGCGCAGGTCAGCCTAAGGCAGCATCAATCAACACAAGGAAAGAAAGAGGTCAAGCTCTTTACGGTGCTGATAAGATGTGTGATATCAAGAGTTCAGATGAGAACCCGATAGTTGCAGAACTTTATAAGACTGTATTCAGCGATGAACACAGAAGACATGAGTTCTTGCATGTACATTACAATAACAAATAATAAAAAAACTTAACCCACTGAGCGGGGAACAGTAATGTTTCCCGTTCAGGATAGTGGTGACTATCAAAGAAAAATAAGGAGTGCAATATGGATTTTACATTGTCAAAGGAACATTTGCTTTTCAGAGAAATGATAAGGAAGTTTGCTGAAACAGAAGTAAAGCCGCTCGCAGAGGAAGTTGACGAGCAGGAACGCTTCCCGATTGAAACTGTTAAGAAGATGGCAAGATATGGTCTCATGGGTATAAAGTTTCCCAAGGAATATGGCGGACAGGGCGGAGATGCTCTTGCATATATCATGGCTGTTGAAGAATTGAGTAAAGTATGCGGAACAACGGGCGTTATTCTTTCAGCGCATACATCACTTTGCTGTTCACCGATTTATAATTTCGGTACAGAAGAACAGAAGCGCAAGTATTTGCCGAAGCTTCTCAGCGGCGAACATATTGGTGCATTCGGACTTACAGAACCGGGTGCTGGTACAGATGCTTCAGGTCAGCAGACAAAGGCTGTTCTTGATGGTGACCACTATGTATTGAATGGTTCAAAAATATTTATTACAAATGCAGGTCATGCAGATATATTCGTAATTTTTGCAATGACAGATAAGAGCCTTGGAACAAAGGGTATTTCAGCATTTATAGTTGAGAGAAATTTCCCTGGATTCTCAATCGGTAAACACGAGAAGAAAATGGGTATCAAAGGCTCATCAACTTGTGAACTTATTATGGAAAACTGTATTGTTCCTAAGGAAAACCTCCTCGGTAAGGAAGGTAAGGGATTCTCAATCGCTATGGCAACACTCGATGGTGGTCGTGTAGGTATCGCAGCACAGGCACTCGGTCTTGGCGAAGGCGCAATTGAAGAAGCTGTTAAGTATGTTAAGGAAAGAAAGCAGTTCGGTAAGAGAATTTCACAGTTCCAGAACACACAGTTTAAGCTTGCAGATATGCATACAAAGATGGAAGCTGCAAGATTGCTCGTATATAACGCAGCACTCAAGATGGATAGCGGCGAAAGATTCAGCGAAGAAGCAGCAATGGCAAAATTGTTTGCAGCAGAAGCAGCAATGGAAGTAACAACACAGGCAGTACAGCTCTTCGGTGGATATGGCTATACAAGAGAATATCCCGTTGAACGTATGATGCGTGATGCAAAGATAACAGAGATATACGAAGGAACAAGCGAAGTTCAGCGTATGGTAATCTCATCTGCAATGGGCGTTAAGTAAGGCATAGCAGGTCAGGAGGAAATAGATTATGAAGATTATAGTTTGTATGAAGCAAGTACCTGATACGACCGAAGTAAGGATCGATCCGGTAACAAATACACTTATCAGAGATGGCGTACCGAGCATTATCAACCCTGACGATAAAGCAGGTCTTGAAGCAGCATTGACAATCAAGGAGCAGGTTGGCGGTACAGTAACAGTTGTTTCAATGGGTCCACCCCAGGCAGATGTTGCACTTCGTGAAGCACTCGCAATGGGCGCAGATGAAGCATACCTCATCACAGACAGAAAGTTCGGTGGCGCTGATACAATCGCTACATCATATACAATTTCATCAGCAATCAAGATGCTTGATTACGATTTGATAATCGCAGGCAGACAGGCAATTGATGGCGATACAGCACAGGTTGGTCCCCAGATTGCAGAATCACTTGGTCTTCCTCAGGTAAGCTATGTAGAACGCATAGAGAAGATTGAAGAAGATAAGATAACTGTAAGAAGACAGTTTGAAGATAGATATCAGATAGTAGAAGTAAAGCTTCCCTGCCTTATCACAACATTGAGCGAACTCAATGAACCGAGATATATGTCAGTAGCAGGCATTTTCGGTGCATATCGTGAAAAGGAAGTAAAGAAGGTTACTTTCGAAGAAATGAAAGAGTATGTAAGCGAAGAAAGACTTGGCCTCAAGGGTTCATGCACAAAGGTAAAGCAGAGTTTCCCGAAGCAGGCAAAGGGTAAGGGTACAGTACACGAAGTTTCCGAAGATGAAGCTGTTGAAATCATCATGGCTAAACTCATCGAAAAGAACCTTATATAATGATTAAATGAGGTGAATAGCATGGAAAATAAATACGAAAATATCGTTGTTTTTATAGAGCAGAGAGATGGAGAAATCCAGAAAGTAGCTCTTGAAATTATCGGCAAAGCTCGTGAACTCGCAGAAAAGCTTAACTGCAAAGTTATAGGTGCATTGATTGGTTATAACATCAAGGCAAAGGCACAGGATGTTATTGCATACGGCGCTGATGAAGTAGCTGTTGTTGATAATAAATTGCTTGAGCATTATGCAACAGAACCTTATACAAAGGCAGTTGTAAAAGTAATCGAAACATTGAAGCCTGACATTGCATTGTATGGCGCAACAGCAATCGGTCGTGACCTTGCACCGAGAGTTTCAGGAAGAATACCCACAGGCCTTACAGCTGACTGTACAAAGCTTGAAATCGAAGAAGGCACAAACGCATTGCTTATGACTCGTCCTGCATTCGGTGGCAACCTCATGGCTACAATTATCTCAACAGGTCCCAGACCTCAGATGGCAACAGTACGTGCAGGCGTTATGAAGGCTATGAAGCGTGACGATTCAAGAAAAGGTGAAATTATTGAAATAGATGCAGGCCTTACAGATGCTGATATGAACGTTAAGATTCTTGAAGTTGTAAAGGGTGAAAATAAGAGCGTTGATATTTCAGAAGCTAAGATTCTTGTTTCAGGCGGTCGTGGTATTGGTAAGAAAGAAAACCTTTCAATGCTTCGTGAATTAGCAGATGAACTCGGCGGTGAAGTTTCAGTTTCACGTGCACTTGCTGATGCAGGATATGCAGAAAAGGCATTGCAGGTTGGTCAAACAGGTAAAACTGTTCATCCTAACCTCTATGTTGCTTGCGGTATTTCAGGCGCAATTCAGCACCTTGCAGGTATGGAAGATTCAGATTTCATTATCGCAATTAACAAGGATAACACAGCACCTATCTTCGATGTAGCAGACCTCGGTATTGTTGGCGACCTTACAAAGATAGTTCCTAAGCTTACTGAAGCTATCAAGAAGTATAAGGCAGAAAATGCTGTAAAATAATTAAAACAAAATTAAATTCAATATGGGCTTCGGGCTTTTGCCTGTTGCCCATCATAAAGGGCATAAAGTTAGCTTTCGCTAACTATTAAGGAGGCAAAATGCAGAAATTAAAACGAATTACCGCCTTTGTTATTTCATTTTTAATGCTTATAACAATGATTCCGGCAAATGCAGTTATGGATGCAATTGAAGCAGAGAATATAGTTGTAAGAAGCGCAAATGAGAACGAGATAGACGATAACAATTATCCGGGCTATGATGTTGTAAACGGATTTAGTAGCAATTCTTTCATATTTTATATTGCTGAGTTTGGAACAATGGAAGAAGTTACGGGTGCGAAAATCATTGTATACGATGTTGAAGGAAAAGAATATACAGCCGTTACAACTTCAGGCTTTGCTCAAATTGAAGGAATTGAAGACGGAAGATATTATGTTACGATAAGTAAGGACGGATATGATACACTTGCAACAGATATGGAATTGTTGCGTGGCGAATGTATGACTGTCCAAATTGCAAAAGCTGAAGATAACGTTCCTGTATTGTATGCTGAATGCGATGGAACCAATATCCTTGCAAAGCTCTCAAAGCATATGAAGAATGAGGGAAGCTTGTTTGTTAAGATTATAGCAAACAAAAACGAAAAAGATATTCGTTCATATAGGCTTGTCCAGAATAATAGAGTTATAGCTGAAAGCGAAACAGAAGAGTTTTTTGTAGATGCAGAAAATATAGATGAAAATGGAATAGTTTATATCGAACTTGAATATGAAGATAACAGCACATCAGTGCCTGTGAGAGCTTTTATAAAGACATATGAAGCTGATTCAAAGATTTTCGGAAGGAAATCCGGATATTTCAGGGTTGTTGATGGTAAAGTGGAATTTACATATCCAAATGATGGCTCTATATTGTCAGGAAAAAAATTTACGATAGATTTAGGATATACTCCGTTTGAAACACAGTTTAATGACGACGGAACATTCAAAATCGCAATTGGCACAAAAAACTTGTTGTCATCAGATAAACTTTTTGATTTGCTTAAAATCAGCACTATAACTGAAAATCTTGACACAGCACTTAACGCTTATATTGCAGCAACAGAAGCAGGAACAGTATCGCTTGGCTGGTCAGCAGAGCCTGTATTGCAGGTGTTCGGATTTGGCGAAGGATATGTTGATGATGAAGGTTATGTAATATGGACCGGTGGTAAAGTAGTAGTAAGAGTTGGTGTTGAAGCAAATGGAAAATGGCAGTTTGTAGCTGTTGCAATACCGGTTACAGCGGATATAACTATTGGCGCATATGCTGATGTTGGAGTAGCACTCAAAGTCGATGAAAATGATGAAATAGTTATCAATGATGAATTTGCACTTCATGCAAAGTTTGACGGAGCAATTGCGGCAGGAATATATTATATCGCAAACCTTGGTGTATATGGAACTATGGATGTTGAATATAAGTATGTTCCAAAGGATAAGGAAACAACTGTAACAGCAACAGGGGAGTTTGGCGCAAGAGGTGTTATACTTGGTTTCCAGAATAGATGGCCATGGTGGTCAGGATCAAAAGTTATTTATAAGAATAATGGAACAAAACATGAACAGAATACAAATGCGTCTAACCTTACGGATACTGATTCCTATACTATGACGGAGCGTGACTATATTTCAGCACAGTCAAACTGGAATGGAAGACCAACACGAGATTTGTCGGGTGTGAATACACTTATGGAAAATGTTTATACCGATACATTTACTGATATGGTAACTGTAGGTGGAAAACAGATACTTGTATTCCTTGCAGATAATGGAACAAGAACGACAGGCAACCATATTGCGCTTATGTATTCTGTATACGAAAATGGTGTGTGGTCAGAACCTGAATATGTATATGATGACGGAACGAGCGATTTCTATCCCTCAATAGCTTCTGATGGCGAGAATGTTTATGTTGTATGGCAGAATATAAATGGATTGTTCGATGAAAATGCAACGCTTGAACAAATGTATACTGCAAGTGAAATTGCAATAGCAAGATTTGATGTAAAGAATAACAAGTTCGTTGATACAAAGAACATTACAAATAATAATATTGCAGATGTTAAACCGCTTGTATATGTAGAAGGCAAAACTGCACATATAGTGTGGATAAGAAATGAGTCAGGCGAAATTTTTGAAGGCAATGACACAGTTATGTATTCACAGAATGGAAAGAGCGAACAAGTATATAAAACTCTTGACGGAAAAGTAATTTCATATACTCTTGGTAAAATTTCTGCAAATAAGGATAAGGTTACACTTGCATATTCAGTCGATGACGGAAGCGGAAATGTAAGAAGTGACTATAAGTTCTTCAATGTTGGAATAAATGGTGCATTCTTCTTTAGAGAAAACGGAACGCTCCAATATACATTTGATGGTGAAAACTATTACGAAGTAGATACATCAGACGGAATAGATATTGGAAGTGACTACATAGTAGTTACAGATATGAGCAAGACTTATCTCGTATTCACTGCAAGAGAGGAAAGCGGAAGCACGATTTATGTAAAGGTTTATGATGATGAAACAAATACATGGTCGGGTGCTATTAAAGTAAATGATTGCGATGGATATCTTGATTATCTTTCAGCAGTATGCGACAATGAAGGCAACATTATTTTTGCATTTTCAAAATCCGATATGATAGAACAGGATAATGACTTTGCACTTAGAACAGATTTGTGTACGATGAAGTTTACATCACAGGGCAATATTGAGATTGTAGGTGTATCATACGATGAAAACTATGCAGTTCCGGGCGAAATAATACCATTAACAGTTTATGTTAGAAATAACGGAACAGTTAAGCTTGATTCATTTATTATAACAATTGACGGAGAAGGCTTAGAACCTTATAGCGAACTTATTAACGCAACGATCAAGCCAAATGAAGAAAGTGAATTTGTTATAAATTATCAGCTTCCGGAAGAATTTACAGGCAGAACATATTTTGCATATGCATTTGCATATGCACAGGCAACAAACTGCTTGTATGGCAACTGTATGAGTGAAAAATATGAGATTTATATCGAAAGTACGGATATTTCAATGAATGTGCAAAAATTTGTTTCTTCATCGAACAATATTGTAACAGCAATAGTTTCAAATAACGGAGTAACACCTACAAGCGTTATATTGGAAGCAGGAATTATGGATTCAGAAAATTTCATAGATGTAAATATTGAGATAGAAACTGAAATCATAATGCCGGGCGAAGCAGTTGTTGTAAAACTTAATGATAATGCAATAGCAAACCTTTGCGGCGGAAATGATAATGCAATTTATTTCAATGCTTATCCGGGCGGAAACGTGTACGAATATGATTATGCTGATAATTCAGGAATTGCAGAGGGCGGAGATTACGCTTATGTAACATATATAGATAGCGTTGATAATACTGAAATTGCTTGCAAAGCAACAGAAATACATCACAACGCTTTGTTAGTAGAAGTACCTGTTCATGAAGGATACGAGTTTGTTTGTTGGGATGGCGATGGAATTGATGTTACTGAAGATATTACCATAACTGCTATTTATGAATTGGGAACGTATGCGCTTAGCTATTTTGTAGATGGAGAACTTTACAATCGTGAATATTATCAATATGGTGAAGAAATAGTTCCCATAAGTGAACCTGCTTTTGACGGAAGAATATTTAGCGGTTGGGGAGAAATTCCCGAAACTATGCCAGGACATGATGTTGATATATTTGCTGTTACTGGTGAAACATTTAACGATGTAACGTTCGTTGATGGACTTGACGGAACAGTTATTGAGGTTAAGTCGGTAGAATACGGTCATGATGTAGAACTCATACAAGCACCCGTTCATGATGGTTACGATTTTGTTGGCTGGGATAAAGATGGTAAAAATATAATAACTGCAACTACGATAACGGCACTCTATGAAAAATCAACACCTGTAGAAACAGGAATAGTTGGCGATGCTGATGGAAATGGCGTTATTGAAGCAGCAGATGCAACAGTTATATTGAGATATGTTGCAGGACTTATAGAATATAAGCACTATACTTTTACTGATGCTGATAGAAACGGAATTGTAGAAGCGGCAGATGCAACAAAGGTTCTGCGCCACGTTGCAGGACTTGAAAAAATAGGTTAATATAATAACTATTTTATGGCAGGGTAAAAATTACCTTGCCCTTTTTTACTGTGTATGTTTGACTTATTCTTATTAAATGGTATAATAAAAAGGAAGGAGGAGGTATTATGAGAAAAAGTAAAACCATTGCAGCGTTAGTGATAGTACTTATAATGTTAGTAAGCGTTCCTGTAAGTTCAAGCAAATATATGAAGCGGCTTGAGGAAATAAATAATAAGGGACTTGCGTACCCCTCTTATGATTTTATTAGCAGGAAATATGGTGACGAACTTTATTCTGAAATGTTTAATTGGAAGCATAGCGATTATATTTACTATTTTGTCGATGATGGAATTTTAAATGTTGTTGTTGCAAACTCGACACCTGAACTTGGTGAAATGATTTATAGCGGAGCAATAAGTATATATAGATATGATGAAAAACTAAATTTTTTGCAGACTATAATTATTAACACTGATAAAAACTTTGATTTGTGGGGAGGTTTTTTTCATAGCCAAAGCGGAGAAAACTATATAGCTGTCGGTTGCAAGAACGAAGAGTTTGACGATTCAAAAGAGGTTGTCAGAGTAATAAAATATGATAAAAGTTTTATAAAGAAAGGTTATTGCTCAATTTACGGAAATGAAAGTAATACTTTTAAGGGAATTTCAACACCATTTGATGCAGGAAATTGTTCGATGTCAATGATAAACGGTACACTTATTGTTCATACATCGAGGGAAATGTATCCGATAGATGAAAGGATTCATCAGAGCGATATTACTTTTTATATAAATTCTGTTGATATGACAAAGATGGAGCATAAAATGGCATATGTAAGCCATTCTTTCAATCAATATGTTTTAAATGATAGCGAGAATGTATATTTTATAGATCATGGAGATGCGTATCCACGAGAAATTGAGATTAATGGATATTTCAATTTCGGTACGAGCGAAGAATATAGCCGCGATATCAGCATATTAAAGTTTACAGGTATGGTGGGGGATAACGAAACAAGTTCCACAATTGGTGGTGCTAAACTTTCGCCTGACAAGATTATAACAGTTGGTACATCATCTCCGCATTATAACGAATTTGATGGAAAATTAGGTAAATCATTAGTAAAAAATATATATGCTTGCATAACGGATAAGGAACTTAAAAATAATAAGTTTATATGGTTATCTTCTCTTAAACTAAATGGGAATGTAACAGCAGGCTCGCCACGAATAATTAACGTTTCAGATAAAGAATTTGCTGTTATTTATAACGAATCAAATGGCAACAGTAACACAATACGCATTTTGAAAATTGACGATAACGGAAATATATTGCGAAATGTTAAACTTGATGGAATGTACTTTGCTGATAATTCAGACCCAATAATTTATGGAAATAATATTATATGGGTATCACCGGATAGCGCAAGCCTTAATGATAATGTGAATTACCTTTATATGATACCGCTTGATGTTTTTAATTATCCGATAGGTGATGCAAACGGGGATTGGATTGTTGATAGTGCTGATGCGACAACGATTTTGCGTCATGTTGCTATGCTTGATAAAATTGATGATGAAATGAAATATTCAGCAGATGCGGATGAGGATGGTCAGATAAGTTCTTCCGATGCAACAAGAGTTTTGAGAATCGTTGCAAAGCTTGATAATTTACAATAAAAATGAACCGATAGGGCATTAAATCCTATCGGTTTTGTTTTATTATCTTAAAAGTCTTTTAATTGATATAATAGCGAATATGTTTGTGAGTCCATCAAACAAAAGGCTGATTCCGATGAACACTGTCATAAGCTCAATACCTGAAGATGTGAAGATAATAATCAAAGCAAGAATTATTGTAATAATTGCTGTGATTAAATGAATGAACCACTTGTCATAACCATTTTCCTTAATATCAACGGCAAGCTGTAAATCATAAATGCCGTCAATAAGAACTGCGATCCCTAAAACAACAGCGAATATGTTTACTATAAACGCAGGTCGTATAACAAGGAACAAACCTATGAACAATGAAACTACGCCACGGATAAGCTCGCTGTTCTTGGGACCATCATACGAGTTTCTGCCCGAAAGATATGCGATTACATTGAAAAGTCCATATACAATGATAATTCCACCGAAAACATAACAGAGAATTTCAATGAAATTCTGCGGATTGAATATCATGATGAGGCCTAATACAATGTATGCTATGGACAGAAATAAAAACATCTTTTTGAATCTGTCGATCATTTGTAAACCCTCCATTTTCAATTTTATAATCCTATTATAAATATTTTTGCAGTTTTTTTCAAGTGCTTTTAATATATATCCATATTTTTTTACAAATTAAGCGTAAATAAATAGGGAGAGTATTGTTACCCTCCCACAAAAATTATTTGCTGTACTTTTCTGACTGCATCTTGATGAGTGTTTCGTCATCGAAATAGTTGATTTTCATAGCGCTCTTAACTTCACTGAGCGTTTGCGCTGCCGTTATCCTTGCAACATCGCTGCCTTTTTTAAGCATATCATATACAGCAGGAATATCCTTTTCAAATTCCTTCCTGCGCTTTCTGATAGGCTCAAGTGTTGATTGAAGAACATTGTTTAAGAATTTCTTAACCTTTACATCGCCAAGTCCGCCACGCTTATAATGTGCTTTGAGCGCATCAAGGTTTTCATAATCAGGCAAAAATTCTTTGAAATGTTCGTCTTTTGCAAATGCATCAAGGTAGATAAATACAGGGTTATTTTCAACTTCTCCCGGATCTTCAACACGAAGATGATTCGGGTCTGTAAACATTCCCATAACTTTTGTCTTAACATCTGCTTCTGTATCTGAAAGATATATGCAGTTACCGAGCGATTTTGACATCTTTGCCTTACCGTCAGTTCCAGGAAGACGAAGACAAGCCTTGTTGTTTGGAAGCAAAACTTCAGGTTCAACAAGCGTATCACCATATACAGCATTGAACTTGCGAACTATTTCCTTTGTCTGTTCAATCATAGGAAGCTGATCCTCACCAACAGGAACAGTAGTTGCCTTGAACGCAGTTATATCCGAAGCCTGACTTATGGGATATGTAAAAAATCCTACCGGAATGCTTGCTTCGAAGTTGCGCATCTGAATTTCTGCTTTAACAGTTGGGTTCCTCTGAAGCCTTGAAACTGTTACAAGGTTCATATAATAAAACGAAAGCTCACAAAGCTCTGAAATCTGCGACTGAACAAAAATAGTAGATTTTTCAGGGTCAAGACCGCATGAAAGGTAATCGAGCGCAACTTCGATTATGTTTTGACGAACCTTTTCAGGGTTGTCTGCATTATCTGTAAGTGCCTGCGCATCTGCTATCATAATGAATATTTTATCAAACTCTCCAGAATTTTGAAGTTCTACTCTTCGCCTAAGCGAACCAACATAATGTCCAACATGAAGCTTGCCTGTCGGTCTATCACCTGTAAGAATTATTTTAGACATACAAATTTCCTCCGAAAAAATGCAATATTATAAATAGTATTGTAAAGGCTCTTATCAAAGTGATAAAAGCCATATTTCACCAATGATAATATATAATTTTAACAGATATAACACAGAATGTCAATTGTTATGAGCTAATCACCTAACCTTTTTCTGAACGCCGTTTACATCTATTTCCGTTTCGCCGTCAAGCAATAGTTCACTTACAGTAACAAATTCATAGCCCTGAGCCTTTGCTTCAGCAATAAGCGTTGGAAGATATTCTTTAATTTTATAACCATTGTTGTGACAAAGAATGATACAGCCATCTGAAAGTTTAGGCAGAACAGTATCGAGTATCGTCTGAGCGCTTCGCTCCGGCTTCCAATCTATTGTGTCAATAGACCATTGAACAGTAGTAAGTCCCATATCCCTGACAGTTTTTATAACGTTGTCGTTGTATTCACCATATGGTGCCCTAAATACCTTGCTGCGCTTGCCTGTGATTGATTCGAGCAAGTCGTCATATTTGTTAAGCTCTTCACGTATCTGCGCTGACGAAAGCTTGTTCATATGGGGGTGAGTTGCACTGTGGTTGCCGATTTCATGACCCTGCGCAGCTATTGCAGCAACATTATCAGGATATTTTTCAGCCCAGAATCCACAAAGGAAAAATGTTGCTTTGATGTCGTTCTTTTTAAGCTCTGAAAGTATGTATTCTGTCTTGTCGTCTTCCCATGCAGCGTCTATGGTGAGCGCAATTTTCTTGTCGTTTCTATCAACGCTGTAAACGGGAAGTTCTTTTTTCTTGCCTGCAAGAACTTCAAGCTCGTATTCTTCTATGCTGGGCAGAGAACTTGTTACGCTCGTGTTAAGCGATACTGCACCCGAAGAACGGGCAGATGAGTTTAAAAGTATTATTGCGGAAGCGATAATTCCTGCTATTGCTATTGCCGCAATGATGAGTGTTCGTTTGGTGATGACGAATATACGCAAGTTTGTTTCCTCCTTGATAAAAATATTTATCTTTTTTTAAAAATTATATGCCAACGCTTGAATTATATGTTATACTTAAACTAAATATTCTGAAAGAGAAGCGTTATGGAAGAATTACAGGGAATAGTAAAGTCAGTTATTTTTAGAAACGATGAAAACGGATTTTCGGTCATTGAAATTAGAACCGATGATGGCGATGAAGTTACAGCCGTTGGTGAATTGGTTACGGCAAACGTAGGCGAAAAAATTAAAATGAACGGCGATTGGGTCGTAAATAGAGTGTATGGTAGACAGTTTAAAGCTAAGAGCTTCGTTGCAGTTGCTCCGTCTACTCTTCATGCTATTGAAACATATCTTGCAAGCGGAATTATTAAAGGCATTGGCGCTCAAAGGGCAAAAAGTATAGTTTCAGCATTCGGACTCGATGCGCTCGAAGTTATCGAAAATGAACCGGAAAGGTTAAAAAATATTCCGGGCATAGGTTCGTCAAGCGCTGCGCAAATTCATAACTCGTTTATGATGCAAAGAGCTATGCGTGATATAATTATAACACTTCAAGAATATGGTATAACTGTTTCTCAAGCTATGAAACTGTACAAGATTTTCGGGAGTTCCTGCATAAATATTATACAAGAGAATCCTTATGTAATGATAGAACGTGTTGAATCTATCGGTTTTAAAACTGCCGATAAAATTGCAATGAATGTTGGAATACCCCATGACAGCGATTTTAGAATAATGGCAGGAATTAAATATATTATTTCATGGGCAAGAAATGAAGGGCATACATTTCTGCCTCGTGATGTGCTTATAAGCGCAGGAGAAAAGGTACTTGGGGTATATCAGAATCAAATAGAACGAAACCTCGATAGCCTTCTTGAAGAAAAACAACTCGTTCAAAAGAATATTGATAATATTGTAGCAGTATTCAATCCTCATATGTATAGTATTGAAAGCGAATGCGCCACTATGCTTACACGATTGAAAAATAATAATACAGAACCGCTTTATCTTGTAAATAATGATATAAATAGGCTTGAAAAACAATTCAACACAAAGCTTGCAGATAAACAAAGGCTTGCTATAAACGAGGTAATGTCAAACGGTGTTATGGTTATAACAGGTGGACCGGGTACAGGTAAAACAACAATTCTTAAATTTATAATAAGTATATTTGAATCAAGAGGCATTCCATTTGAACTTTGCGCACCGACAGGAAGAGCTGCAAAGCGTATGAGTGAGGCAACCGGTGTTGAAGCAATGACGATTCATAGACTGTTAGAATACGATATACAGGAAATGACGTTTAGGAAAAATGAGGATAATACGCTTTATGCTAATGCTGTTGTGGTTGATGAGTTTTCGATGGTGGATATTCAGCTTTTGCGCGCATTGCTTAAAGCGCTTAATCCTAATACAAGGCTAATTATAGTTGGCGATGCAGATCAGCTTCCGTCAGTTGGAGCAGGAAATGTGTTAAGGGATATAATAGCAAGCAAGCTAATTCCCGTTGTTTCACTAACGGATATTTTTAGGCAGAACGGTAGAAGTATGATTATATCAAATGCGCATTTTATAAATAGCGGAAGTATGATAGAACTTGATGATAAAGAATCAGATTTTGGTTTTGAACAGATAAACGATGTAGAAACTGCTGCAAGACGTGTAGTTGGACTTATGAGTGGCAAAACGAATAAACTTTTAACAGATGATTGCTTTAAAGACGTTCAGGTGCTTGCACCTATGAAACGTGGCGATATTGGCGTTAAAAGATTGAATAAACTTATTCAGGAGGCATTGAACCCATATTCAAGATTGAAGCATGAGAAAAAGTATGGTGAATCCATATTCCGTGAAGGCGATAAGGTTATGCAAATCAAAAATAATTACACAATAAATTGGAAAAGGAAAATGCGTAGCGGCAATATGGAAGAGGGCGAAGGAGTTTTTAATGGCGATTTAGGAACAATTACATCAATAAACGAACAGCTCCATTCATTTGTTGTACTGTTTGATGATGAAAGAGAAGCTATGTATGATTTTTCTATGTTCGAGGAAATAGAACTTGCGTATTGTGTATCTATACATAAAAGTCAGGGTTGCGAATTTCCAATAGTTATTTTGCCAATCGTAAGCGGACCACCTATGCTTTTAACAAGAAACCTGTTGTATACAGCAGTTACAAGGGCAAGAAAACAAGTATATATTGTAGGAAGTCGAGATTGCATATGGAATATGATTCAGAACAATACAATAAAGCATAGATATAGCGCATTGCGTTATCTGCTTGCTATGTGTGAAGAAAAAAATAGCAAAAAGGCAAGTGAAAGTGGAAAATAGTAAATTAACAACGAAGAACAATAAAACATGATGAATAAAAGTAATATCATTGAATCATATTTTAAAACAAAGTACTTGAACATACGACCGCTTATTTTAATTGCAATAGGGTTACTTTGCGGATATCTTTCTGAAAGATTTCTTTCGGGAACGCAAATACTCATGTTTATTATTCTTGCAGGTGGATTAACGATATATTCGTTTTACCGAAAAGATTATATATTACTGTTGTTCGTATTTTCATTTTTGCTTGGTTTGATTCGTGTCAATGTTGCATATCCGAAGCTAAATGCAGAAAACAAATGCAAAGTTGAAGGAATTATATGCGATACTGTTTCATATAGTAATAATCTTTATACTATAATAATTGACAATGTTAAGGTAAATTCTGAAAAAGTGAGTGGTAAAGCTATTTTATATAGTGGAATAAAACCAAAACACTGTGATTTTGGCGATTATGTATTGTTTAATTCTGTAAGGGAAGATATAAATGAGGATAGATATTACTATTATCTTTCGAAAAATATAACCTTCATATCATATAATAATACGCTTATATTATCACGCAAGGGAAATTGTAGAGGGCTAAATGGCATACTTGGAGATATGAGGCAATGGGTTTCATCATCGCTCGATGATTGTTATGGAGATAATGGAGGAATTGCAAAAGCTCTTGTTCTTGGGGATAGAAGTGATATAACATATGAGCAGATGGAATACTTTAATTCATCGGGAACATCACATATTCTTGCATTATCAGGGCTCCACATTTCTATTATTCTTGCGTTTTTATCAGTTTTATTAGGCAAACTTGAATATAATTATAGAACAACAATAATAATGATAGTTGTGTTTATATTTGGAATGATAACGAAATTCCCATCATCACTTGTAAGGGCAGTTATAATATGGATATGTTTGACTCTTTCGGTTCCGCTTCGTAGAAAATATGACGGTTTATCTGCGATAGCATTAGCCTTTATTATTCTGACATTAATAAATCCGTTTAATATATATTCTATCGGGTTCCAATTATCGTTTCTTGCGATTTTAGGAATTATATTACTAAGAAGTAATATATCATCAAAAACAAATAAGGTATTTCATAAATATATTTCGGATTCTATATCGTCGTCGCTATGTGGAACGATTGGAACATTACCTGTTATGATAAATTCGTTTGGCGTGATAAATACATATACGTTAATTTCAAACATTGTTATAATCCCACTTGTTACGATTACCATGTTTCCTGCTATACTCTCTGTAATAGCATATTCATTTGCACCGGAACTTGGCAGAATAATTGGCATGGCAGGGAGTTTAATATTCAATATTATGACGTATTATGCAGAGGCGTTTGCGAACCTTCCTTACTCTCAGATAGAAGTCGGTTCGCCTGGAATAATAGCTGTGATTGCATATTATTGTTTAATGGTAGTTATATCAAGATATTGGTTAAAGCGAGGAAGTGCAAGATGGATAACGGCATCAGCCTGTATTTTAATTATAATTTTTTCGTCAATCCATATGTTTAAATAGAAACTTGACTTTTTTAAAATTTATGTTATAATAATTATATCGAGTTGCGAAAGCGTAAGTCCAGGTATGGGCTTGCGCTTTTTGTTTGTTTAAGGAGGATATAATTATGAATGTTGAAAACGATAGCTTTCTTGAAAAAGAGAGCATATCAAAACTTATGCGCAAATATGCCATACCATGTATAATATCGTTGCTTGTAGCTGCGCTTTACAACATAGTAGACCAAATTTTTATTGCGAACGCAAGTTATCTTGGTTCATATGGCAATGCTGCGAACACAGTAGTATTTCCGTTGACAGTAATTGCGCTTGCAATAGCTGTAATGATAGGTGACGGTTGTTGCGCATTTGTCAGCATAAGCTTTGGTAAAGGCAATAAAGATGATGCAAAACGAAGCATAGGAAATAGTATCGTATTAACTGTTGTGAGCAGTATTGTTCTTGCAGCAATTTATCTTATATTCAGCAATAATATAATTTCGTTATTCGGTGGAACAGTAAACAACGAAACATTTGAATATTCAAAGGAATATTTTTTCTATATAACTCTTGGAATACCATTTTATATGTTTGGTCAAGCAATGAATCCTGTAATAAGATCTGATGGAAGTCCTAAGTTTGCTATGATATCAACACTTGCAGGCGCAGTTGTGAATATTATTTTAGATCCGATATTCATTTTTGTATTCAAATGGGGAATGATGGGCGCAGCAGTTGCAACTGTTGCGGGTCAGATTTTGACAGCAGTTCTTGCAATATATTATCTTCGTAATACGAAAATGGTTAAGGTTGAGAAAAAAGATTTTGCGCTTAAAGGCTATGTCGTTGCAAGAACGTTATCGCTTGGGATTTGTAGTTTTCTATCACAAATCTCACTTGTAGCAGCAATGGCAGTTATAAACAATATGATTAGAAAATATGGAGCGCTCGATGCTATATTTTCGCAGGAACAATATGCGCAGATACCTATGGCAGTTGTTGGCATTGTAATGAAATTCTTCCAGATAGTAATTTCAATCGTTGTTGGAATGGCAGCAGGATGTATACCGATTGTTGGTTATAACATCGGCGCAGAACGCAAAGATAGGGTAAAAGAGTTGTTTACAAAATTGCTTATTTGCGAAGCGCTTGTAGGAATAATCGCATTGATTCCCGTTGAACTTTTGCCGCATCTTCTTATAAGAATATTTGGTTCTGCAAATGAAAGCATATATTATACCGAATTTGCAATTAAATCATTTAGAATATATCTTTGTATGATGCCGCTTGCCTGCATAAACAAAGCAACATTTATTTTCCTTCAGTCTATGGGAAAAGCGGTTGAATCGACTGTACTCTCAATGATAAGGGAAGTTGTGTTCGGCGTAGGTCTTGCATTGTTACTTCCGATATTCTATGGACTTGATGGCGTTCTTTATTCAATGCCTGTTGCAGATGTCTTAACTGCAATAGCATCGCTTATCATTATTATTTCAACGTATAAAAAACTTAATGAGAAAGTTAAAATTTGAGAAGAGGCACCTTACTTAAAATAAGTAGGGTGCTCCTTTATTATTATAATATTACTTGAAAAACAGTATATTCATTTTGTTTGCTATGAACAGTAATTTTCCCATTATGTTCGTTAATAATTGCATTTGCTATTGCAAGACCTAACCCAACGCTTCCATCAGCTCTTGTCCTTGCTTCATCAGCACGATAGAACCTATCGAATATCTTATCAATATCTTCTGGAGGAATGCCTGCGCCAGAATTTCTGACTTCAAATAGCTTTTTGTTGCCTGAACGCTTTAAAGTAACGCTTATTTCGCCGTTATCATAGGAATACTTAATTGCATTGTCAATAAGAATTACTGCAACCTGCTTAATCTGTTCTTCATTGCCGAAACATTTTATATCGTCTTCGATGTCGATTGAATAATTCTTGTTGTTTTCAAATGCTGTGCTTTCAAAAGGCAACGCAACGCTCATAATTGCTTTGCTCATATCAAATTCTGCAAAATCCTTATCGACTTTATTATTATCGAGCTTTGCAAGGGTAAGCAGACTGTTAATAAGAGTTCGCATTCTTCTTGATTCAGATTGAATGTACGATAACCATTTGTTGTCGCCTATTTCATCATGAAGAATGTCAGCGTTAGTAGTTATAACTGCAACCGGTGTTTTCAATTCATGGCTTGCATCGGATATAAATCTTCGCTGTTTCTCGAACGCATCGCTAACAGGTTTAATCATTGATTTTACGAGCAGTAGCGATACAACAAAAATAATTATCCAAGCAGCTGAACTTATAATTATTGATGTAACAAACAACCTGTACTCGTTTGAAAATGTCATTGAACTTTCAAGAAATACAATGATTTTTCCATATGTTTTGTTTTGAACGATGTAATAATTATCGCTTTGAATCCCGAAATCTTTATTGTTATTGATTACGAAATCAACCATACTCTGAATTTCTTCATCTGAATGAAGGTAAGCTCTATCGGCAATAGTTTCAATAATTTGCCCTTCGTCATCGAGCTTTACTGAAGTAAAGATTGCGGAGTTCATATCATTTAAATCGAATTTTCGATGTGTAGATTCTCCGATATCATTTTCGGGTGGTTTTACATTATCTTTGGGCGGCTGTTCTTTTGATGGTTCACGAATTATTCGTACACCATCGTTTTTTGCCATTGACATGAGCATATTGTATGCCCTTGTGTTGTTTGCGTTCGTTATAATAATATTAATTGCGGCAATAATTCCAACAAAAATAATTGTAATAATTATCATTATTGTCATAACAAACTTATACTTTAATTTTGAAATCATCGCTTATTCTCCCTTTTCAAGCGAATAACCAAGCCCTCTGCTCGCCTTTATTCTTACGTGCGAGCCTGTAAAAGCAACTTTCTTTCGTATGAATGATATATATACTTCAATGTTGTTATACTCGCTGTCGTTATCATAACCCCATACTTTTTCAATCATTGATTCTTTTGATATTATCTGATTTTGATTTTTCATCATAATTTCAAGTATTGCAAGCTCCTTGACGCCAAGCTTTATAGATGTACCTGTCGATTTACAGCTTATTTCGCTCTGTTTTGTGCTTAATACGAGATCGTCAAACTCCAATGTATCGTTATTCTCTATTACACCTTTTCTGCGTGTAACTGCCCTTATACAAGCCAAAAGCTCTTCTGTTTCAAACGGTTTTGTTAGATAATAATCAGCGCCTATATCAAGGCCTTTAACCTTGCTATCAACATCGGATTTTGCAGTTAAAATAACAACGGGAGTTGTCTTGTTTTCTTTGCGAAGCTCTTTTAATACCTCAAACCCATTAAGTCGAGGCAGCATTATATCAAGTATAACAGCATCGTATATTCCGCTCAGTGCGTTGTTTAAACCATCAATGCCATTGTACGAAGCATCTACCTGATAGTTTTCGTTTTTCAGAACGTGACAGATAGCATCTGAAAGCCCTATTTCATCTTCTATGACTAAAATTCGCATAAACTACCCCTTATAATTTATTAACATTTTTATTTTATTATATCATATATTATTGAATTAAGCTTGAAAAAATCGTATAAATAAAAGTTTTTCCATTCAATCTTGATTCAATCTTGATATGCCATAATTTGGACAGGAGGTGAGAAAGAAATGGCGAAATATAGGCATGAACTAAAGTACTGGATAAGTTATTCAGACTATGTTGAGATACGAAATCGTCTTCGTTCATTTATGAGTTTTGATATGAACTCTGACGAAAACGGAAGGTATCTTATTGCAAGCATATATTTTGATGATTACCTCGATACAGCACTTCGTGAAAAAATAGATGGTGTAAAGTATAGGGAAAAATTCAGGATACGATATTATAATAACAATAAATCATATATCGTGCTTGAAAAAAAGGCAAAGGATGCGGATTTGTGTTTAAAGACTTCTGTAAGAATAACGGAAGAAGAATGTAACAGAATACTTTCCGGTGATGTTGAATGGCTTCAAGATAGCGGCAAAGACTTGCTTATTGAATTTTACCAGAGTATAAAGACAAGGCTGTTAAGACCTAAAACGATTGTATCGTATAAGAGGGAAGCATATGTTTATAAAGCCGGGAATGTAAGAATCACTTTCGATAGCGATATAAGAAGCGGAGTGTATAACACGAACTTGCTTGATGACGATAAAAAACTTATGAGCGTTATACCTAAGGGCAATATGGTGCTTGAAGTTAAGTATGATGAGTATTTTCCGCAGATTATAAGCGACCTTGTACAGCATCCAAGCGTTAGAATAGGTGCATTTTCAAAGTATGCAGCGTGTAGAATGTTTGAATGAAAAAAAAGAAGGGTAGGTATTTACTATGACATTCAATGATATTTTTAAATCGAGTTTTCTTGAGAGTATAACGGAGTTTTCTGTAACGGATATGGCAATAGCGCTTGCGTTTTCGTGCGCTGTTGGGTTATTCATATATTTTGTGTATAAAAAGACTTTTCAGGGTGTAATGTATTCAGCAGGTTTTGCAATGACACTTGTTGGACTTTCACTTGTAACAACACTTGTTATACTTGCAGTTACATCAAATGTGGTTCTTTCACTTGGTATGGTAGGCGCACTTTCAATCGTAAGGTTTAGGGCAGCAATAAAAGATCCTATGGAAATAGTGTTCTTGTTCTGGGCTATTGCAGTGGGTATAGTTATTGGCGCAGGTATGATACCTATTGCTGTTATAGGTAGCATTATTATAGGCATAATATTGCTTATCTTTGCAAACAGAAAGGTTTATACAAAACCATATGTACTTATCCTTAACTGCGATAACGAAAATGCTGAGAAAGAAGCTATGAATATCATTAAAGAAGAAACAAAGAGAAGCTGTGTTAAAACAAAAACTGTAACAGCTGACAACATCGAGCTTTCGCTTGAAGTTAGTATGAAAAATGCGGATACTGTATTTGTAAATAAGCTTCAGAAAATAAACGGAGTTAAAAGCGCAATGCTCGTAAGCTATAACGGAGAATATATGGCATAAACAAATTTATATATTCAAAAACAGAAAATTTACAATTATGTTACAACTTTGCGGTATAATAGAAACAAGGTGGTGACATAAATGATAAACATTCTTATAGTTGAAGATGAACAGGCAATAGCAAACCTTATATATATGAATTTAAGATATGCAGGTTATGCTTGCACGACTGTATATGACGGGATTGAAGCTGCCGATTTGCTTGAAAAGAATACGTATGACCTCATATTGCTCGACATAATGTTGCCGGGCATAGACGGCTATGAATTGCTTGAGTATGTAAGGCCGCTTAATATTCCCGTCATATTTATTACTGCAAAGGGTACGCTTGAAGATAGGGTTAAAGGGCTTAACCTTGGCGCAGATGATTATATAGTAAAGCCGTTTCAGGTGGCAGAACTCGTTGCAAGGGTAGAAGCTGTTTTGAGGCGTTCTGGTAAAGTTAATACGGTTTTTTCATATTTCGGCGTTGAAGTCAATACGGATTCAAGAACCGTTATAAAAGACGGCAAGGAAATTCAGTTTACTGCAAAGGAATTTGATTTGCTTGTTGAACTTTTAAGAAACAAGAATATTGCTCTATCACGCAGTAGACTTTACGAGGCGGTGTGGAAAGAACCGTTTATTGGAGAAACAAGAACGCTCGATTCACATATACAGAGGTTAAGAAAGAAACTTGACTGGGAAGACCATATTAAAACGGTTTTTAGAATTGGTTATAGGCTTGAAATATAGGAGGTAGACAGGTGAAGCTGTCACTAAAAATATTTGCTGTCACAACGGTTGTTATAATTGTTTCGCTCTCCTTGATGGGAATAATACTTATATCGGGAAGCTTTGATTATTCGGTAAACAGGGCTATTTCTAACGGAATAAGCGAGTATAACATTTTGCTCTATACTTTGAGAACAGGCATGATAAGCATTTATGAGACGCAAGCACTTCAGGATTATCATATAGTTGGTATATCAAAGCAGATAGAGCTTGCACTTCCACAGGGAAGTGAGTTTGCGGTTATAGATAAATCTAATTATATTATATATTCAAGCCCCGATGCGAAAGAAAAAATGTTGTTCTCAGATATATTTTATATTACCAGTGAATCACCGATATATTATAATGTTAAAAAGCTGGAAGATAACGGTCATAATAGTTATTATCTTATTCTTTCATCATCTATGGATGAGTGCGGACGAAATCTCGTATTTGCAAAATCAATAGATATTACAAGTATCTTTGAAGAAAATTATAGAATGAGATATAGATTTACTATATTGTATGTAATAATGACGTTAATAAGCATAACTGTTATGCTGATACTTTCAGGCTATATTACACGACCGCTGAAAAGACTTGCCAAAAGCGCTAACTCCATATCAAGGGGCAGATATAATATGCGTACTAACATTGATTCAGGTGATGAAATAGGTAAACTTTCAAAGAACTTTGATCATATGGCAGATAAAATTCAGGAAACGATAAATGAGCTTGAACGCAATGCAGCGCAGAAGGAAGCGTTTGTCGCAAATTTTGCCCATGAGCTTAAAACTCCACTCACATCTGTAATAGGTTATGCCGATATGATTTATCAGAATGAGAATATGACTAACGAAGAAATAAAGACTTGCGCAGGATATATTTTGAGCGAGGGAATGAGGCTTGAATCGCTTTCGCTTAAATTGCTTGAACTTACAGTTCTTGAAAAACAGGATTTTATGCTTGAAAGAATGAATGCTGTCGATGTAATAAACGATATTGCGGATACTATAAAACCGCTTATGATGAAAAAAGATATTAGCTTTGCATATACAAGCGAACAAGCATATATATCGGTTGAAATAGATTTGTTTAAAACACTCGTGCTTAACCTGCTTGATAATGCTTCAAAAGCAGGCAGTAAGAATATAATACTGACAGGCAAGAAGTGTGATGAAAGTTACGTTATTTCAATAAAAGATGATGGATGCGGAATATCAAAAGAACATATAGAAAGGATAACAGAACCTTTTTATATGGTTGATAAATCTCGCTCAAGGAAACAAAACGGTGCAGGGCTTGGACTTTCAATCGCTGCAAGGATTTGTGAAATTCACGATACAAAGCTCGTTTACGATAGCGAGGAAGGAAAAGGCACTACTGTTTCAGTAAGCTTGAATGTTGTGGAGGATTATTATGAAGAGTAGAATTTCAAAAGATGATATTTTTATAATCATAATAATTATTTTTATAATTATCGGACTGTTTATGCCGACAGTTATTTTCTCTATTAAAGAGCAGAATCTCTATAAGCAGAGCAGTACAGCAGATATTGCAGGCGCATCTGCAATGACGCTTAAAGATATTAAAGAAGATAAAGATTTGATGATGAAATTGTACGCAATAAGTGATATAAAATTGCTTACTATTCCAAGAAAGTCGTATGCAAGCTATACGAGCAAGGAACAACTTGATTATATATTTAATAGGGAGCTTGCAAGGTTTATGGAAACAGGCTTGCTCGATGGAATAGGTAATGTTTTAACATATGCAAAACGAGAAAAAACACTTGTGGTGGCGGATGCATTCGGTGTGCAGTTTGGCTTCTGGGATTATAAAGCCTCAAATACGAACGGAGATTCTATAAGGGCAATACTTGATGATAAAACAGGTAAAATATTGAGAATAAGTACATATAATGTCGAAGAAGTTCCTCTTGAAGAAAAAAATGATATGTATGATAAAAAATATACTATGCTTATGAATTGTGCAGAGTATGCAAGAAAATTTGCTGAATACCTGAACTTTGAAATATTGTATAACGAAAGCTATACGTATAGTATTCATGATGAAACAATGAGCATGGAATTTAAAAACTGTATGTTTTACATGACTATTGGCGATGAAAAATATGACATTTCATGCCATTTTGAGCCAACAGAATACACAATATCGAACATTTTAAAGGAAGATGAAAGATACGAATATAATGGTAGTTTTGTAAGCAGTGAGATAGAAAAACCGTAATAAAAATTTTGAAAGTATTTTACAAGTAAATAACATAATCCGTACAAGCCTCTTTTATAATCTAAATTAGGGAATATAAAGGAGGCATAAGTTTTGAAGAAAAATGAATTAAAAGCGGTTATAAGATATATGCTTGCAGCAATAGTTGTTCTTATTGCAGTTATCGTTTTTTTATCAGTAAAATTAAAGAAAACAAAAGCTGATGCTGAAAATGTTAAAATAGTATATAATGAATCTATACCAACTCAAACAATTGAAAAAGCAGAACCAACTCCAATTATAACTGATTATGAAATAAATACTGAACCAGATGACGATACCGATTATTTGCAGCTTGTAAATCTTGAAAACTATATATATGAACTTCCGGATAACCTTGATCTTGTAGAACGTTATATTGATGATGACCTTGCAGAATATGGAAACAGCGAAATACTTTTAAATACAGAGGTAATAAATGAGCTAAAAGATATGCTTGAAGATGCAAAAGCTCAGGGTATACCTAAATATATAATTAACAGCGGATTCCGTTCCATAAGGAATCAGACAAGGTTGTGGAATAATAGGAAAGAGTCAGACCCGAACTATGGCAAACAACCTTATGAGAACCCACTAAAATGTATGCCACCTAACAGCAGTGAACATTCAACAGGGCTTGCAGTTGATATTTTGAACACAAGTTATAGAGAAGCAAATGATGGATATGGTGATACTTTAGCAGGAAAATGGATGTATCAGAATGCTTATAAATATGGATTTATTCTTAGATATCCAGAGAATAAAACGCATATAACGGGGGTTATGTATGAGCCATGGCATTATAGATATGTTGGAAAAGAAGTCGCAAAAGAAATATATGAAAGAGAAATTTGCCTCGAAGAATACTTAAATAAAACACCATAAACAAAGCGGAAGTTCAATCTTCCGTTTTTTGTCGTTCTTGTATTGAATATTAGGCTGAATTGATGTATAATAAAATAAAGATTTCAGGGGTACGGAAAAATGGAAATAGTTGACATTTATGATGAAAATTGTCTTAGAACAGGGAAGACAATGCAGCGAAATAAAAGAATACAATCGGGCGAATATATTCTTGTTGTGCATATTTTACTTGAAAACAAACAGGGCAAGTTCTTGATACAAAAACGCTCACGAAATAAAAAAGTTTTTCCGGGACTGTGGGAAATAACAGGCGGTTCTGTAAAAAGTGGCGAAGAAAGTAAAGATGCTGTAAAGCGTGAAACATTCGAAGAAGTGGGCATTAAGCTTGAAGATAATGAGCTTGAGCTTATTGGTAGGCTAAGGCGCAACAAGAGCTTTGTTGATGTGTATCATGCAAGCGCAGATTTTACAAAGGATGACTGTATACTTCAAAAAGAGGAAGTTGATGATATAAAACTTATATCAAAAGATGAAATGCTAAATATGATAAGAGGCGCAGGTCATCGTGATGAAAAATATAAAAGAATGATTGAAGAATATTTATTAAAAAAATAAGCTTCCGCCAAGAATGCGGAAGCAATTTTTTAATAAAATATCTTAGACCTTAGTTGAGTGCGTTCTTGAATCCCTGACCAGCCTTGAAAGCAGGAGCTTTTGAAGCGGGGATTGTGATTTCTGCGCCTGTTGAGGGGTTGTGACCTGTATGAGCTGCACGTTCACGAACTTCAAATGTGCCGAAGCCTACGAGCTGAACCTTTTCGCCCTTTGCAAGAGTTTCAGTAATTGTTTCAAAAACTGCTGATACTGCAACTTCTGCATCCTTCTTCTTCATACCACACTTTTCTGCAACTGCATTAACTAATTCTGCCTTTTTCATTTCAAAAATCCTCCAATGTTAAATTATTATGAAAGTATTATTTATATTCAACAAGCATTATTTTAACAGCCTTTTTGTTAGATATCAAGTGTTTTTTATATATATTTTAAAAAATTTGCAAAAATATATAATTTTTATCTAAATTATTATTATTTATTATGCTTTATGCTGTTCCAGTACATATCAAGCTCATTTATAGATAGCTTTTCAAGCGATTTTCCATCAGAAATAACACTGTTTTCGAGCTTTTCAAATCTTGATATAAACTTGTCCGTTGCCTCTGATAATAGAAGCTCAGACTTAAATCCTGCAAGCCTTGCGGTATTAACGCACGCAAACAAAAGGTCGCCAAGCTCTTCTTCTATGTTGCCGTTTCCTTCAAGGGCTGATTTTACTTCATCCGCTTCTTCATAAACCTTTGAAAGCGATTCTTTTGCATCGGGGAAATCAAATCCAACCTTTGCAGCCTTTTTCTGTACCTTATGACTTCTTAAAAGGGCAGGGAAGCATTCAGGTACTGAGCGCATTGCCTCCGTAATTGTTTCCTGATGCTTTTCTTTCATTTTTAGTTCTTCCCAACTTGCAAGAACTTCCTGTGAGCTATTAAGCTTTATATTCGAGAATACATGGGGATGCCTGTATATCATTTTGCTGACTATACCTGTTGTAACATCCATCATATTGAACTCGCAAAGCTCGTTTTCAATTACTGTATGGAAAACTATATGCAAAAGTAAATCGCCAAGCTCCTCACAAAGAGAATCGACATCTTGCTTTTTTATTGCGTCAATAACCTCGTACGCTTCTTCAATTAGCGAGTCGATTAATGACTCGTGTGTTTGCTCTCTGTCCCAAGGACAACCGTCCGGAGCTCTTAAACGGTTTATTAAATATATAAGATCGTCAAAGTCGTAACGACTAATTTCATCAAATGAAATAGCTGGTACTAAAAGTACCGATGAAGCGAAATAACCATATGACCCCATAAGCCTGTCAAGCTCATAAAGTTTTATAGTGTGTGAAGAATAAATCCCATTTTCATCTGTTGTGCAGTAAATAACTTCGTATTCTGACGGATAGTATTCTTCAAGCATAAGTTTAACTTCGCTCGCACGCATAAGTGTATCAATCTCTTCAATGCACAAAAGCTTTTTTCTATCGAACTTTTCAGTGAGATCGCTTGCCGAAATAATTGTATAAGGCTGAGATAGCGAAATGTTTGCAGTAGCGCAGGCAGATTCAGCGTAGCCTGTTGACGGAAGCGTAATAAGCTCTATGCCTTTTTTAACGCATTCAGCTTTTATAGCATCGTATTGAGCTTTGCCAATACCACGACCCGGTACGGCATATACGCAATCACAAGTTGTTTCTTTTGTGAGCCTTTCCGCTATTGATGCGTTAAGCTCGTCAAAATCCTCTGATGATTCAAATAAGTCGTCCATGTCAGTAAATTTAAGATTATTTTCGATAATAAACTTGCTGCTCGGATGAAGCTTTGTCTGCAAAAACAAGTTATTTGAATTAATTATTTTATCATATGATATTTTAGTAATGTTCCCTGAAACAGAGAGCGGTGCTATTGTTAAATTCATTTGTATTATCTCCTTGTAGATTCATTTTTGTACATCAAACGCTTGATTCTTCCGCCACCGGGCATATAGTCAAGTTCATTTTTGCTCATCATCTTTAATGCAAAGAACAAAATAGCATATACTATTATTCCTACAGCGATAGCTATGAATGTTGCAACAGTAATATGCCCTGTACTGCTCAAAAGCTTGTAAATAAGGCTAACTATAACGCCCATTATAAGCGAAGCAATTGTTGGCTTTATAAAAACATCGTAAATATTGATTTTTAGGTGTGCAAACCTTATTACGCATACTGTATCCATAATTCCGGAAGCCGCATAACATACAACAGTTGAAATTGCTGCGCCTTGAATGTTTACTGATGGTATTCTCATAAGCGTTAGCATTGTTATTACTTTGAGTATTGCGCCAAAGGCAAGATTCAATACAGGTACACGTGGCTTTCCAAGCCCTTGAATAATGCCCGTCTGCGCCTGAACGAGCGATAGGAATATAACGCCAATCGAGGCGGTGTGCATAAGGTCTTGCGCAAGGTTTAACTGAGCATCTGTAAGCCTTGTGAAGAGTAGCCCTATAATAGGTCTTCCCATAACAAAAAGTCCGACAGCGCATGGAAGCCCAATGATAAGCGCAAGCTTCATACCCATCCTTGAAGCGATTTTAACGCCTTTTATGTCGTTTGTAGCCTTATGTGATGATATAGCAGGAACAAGGCTCATAGCAAGTGCAACTGTTAATACAGCAGGTATGTTTATAAGCGGATTGACGTTTGTTCTCAAAATTGAGAACGCAGCCTTTGCTGTATCGAGTGAATGCCCTGAATTAACGAGAATATTTATGATAGAAGAAGAATCGATAATTCCACCAAGTGGCATGATAGAAGCACCGATAGTTATGGGAACAGCAGTTGATATAAGCGTTCTCATAATAGAAGATGATGTCTTATATCTTGATTTTACTGCGTATGAATCAATCCCGTTAAATAATTTGTTTCTATGCTTGAGATAGAACACAATTATAGCTATAAGTGCAATAACCTCAGAAATCATAACTCCGAGCAATGCGCCCATCGCAGCATATTCGCTTTTGCCTGTTGCCTGCATGAAATAATTTGCAAGAACGATTCCTGCACCGAGTTTTACTACCTGTTCAATAACCTGAGAAACGGCAGTTCCCGTCATAAGCTGTAAGCCTTGAAGATATCCTCTGTATGCGCATATCATGGATACGAAGAAAAGCGCAGGTGCAAGCGCCCTGAATGAAAGAGACGCTTCACTCAAGCCTGTCATATTTGCAAGTGGCTGGGCAAGCACGAACATAATAAGCGATGTCAAAATTCCAATAAAGAACAGCAGTTTTCGTGCTGATTTGAACACCGCTTTAGCTCCGTTTGTATCGTTTAGAGAAACTCGCTCTGCAACCATCTTTGAAATAGCTGTCGGAAGACCTGATGATGATATAACAAGCAACCAGTTATAGTAGGGGAAAACTACTTCATAATAGCTCATGCCTTCAACACCGACAATGTTTGCAAGCGGTATTCTATAGAATACGCCTATGAATTTTACTATAAGTCCTGCGATGCCGAGAATAGCAGCACCTTTAACGAAAGATTTCTTTGCCATATTTAAACTCCTGTTACAATCTGCACATATATTTACTATTATAACATTTATTACGGGAATATGCAAAAAATAATATATAAATATTTAAACATTTAAATTATTGATAAAATTTGATATTTTGTTATAATGAAATATAGCGATAAATTAAGATAAGGCGGAAATAAGATGGAACATATTAATAAAAAGAAAAAACCACTGATTTTGCGATTTATTTCGTACTATAAACCACATATATGGTGGTTCATATTAGACCTCGTATGTGCGTTTATAGTGGCATTGATAGATGTAACTTATCCACTTGTTTCAAGATATCTTTTACAGACACTTTTGCCACAGGGTGATGCTATAGCGCATACATTCTTTTTAATAGTAGGTGTACTACTTTGCGCATATGTAACAAGGTCAGCTCTTATGTATATCGTAACATATCGTGGCCACGTGCTTGGTGTGAAAATGGAAGTTGATATGCGTCATGAATTGTTTGAACATTTGCAGAAACTTTCGTTTTCGTTCTATGATAAATCAAGGACCGGTGTCCTTATGTCAAGATGTACGCACGACTTGTTTGAAATAACGGAGCTTGCGCATCATGGTCCTGAGGATCTGTTTATATCAATAGTAACACTTATCGGCGCATCAATTTCAATGTTTACTATTAAGTGGCAGCTTGCGCTCGTGCTGATTGCAGCAATACCGATTATGATAACATTCGTTATTATTTTGAGAAAAAGATTGGGCAGGGCATCAAGGAAACAAAAGGAAACGGTTGGCATCATAAATGCAAGCATTGAATCTGCAATTTCAGGCGCAAGGGTTGCAAAGGCTTTTGTAAATGAAGAATATGAAGTAAATAAATTCGATACAAATAACAAAGCATATGTAAATGCAAAAACTGAATATTATAAGACAATGGGTACGTTTACAGGCGGTATGGAATTTTTCACAACCATATTGCAGGTTATAATAATTGCAGTTGGCGGTTATATGTTTATGATAGGCGATATTGATGCAGTAACATTATTTACATTCTCTTTGTATGTTTCATCGTTTACATCGCCTATAAAGAAGCTTGCAGCGTTTGCTGAAATGCTCACAAATGGTATGACAGGCTTTGCAAGGTTTACTGAAATTGTAGATATTGAACCTGAAATTCAGGATAAGCAAAATGCAATTAAACTTGGCAGAGTTAAGGGTGATATCGAATTTAAAAATGTAACGTTTGCATATAATGATAGCAATAATGTGCTTGAAAATATAAGCTTTTCTGTTCAAAATGGAAAGAAAGTTGCACTTGTCGGTCATTCGGGTGGTGGCAAGACGACAATTTGCCATTTGCTTCCGAGATTTTACGAGGTAAACGATGGTGAAATTACTGTTGATGGAAATAATATAAACGATGTTACAATGAAATCGTTGAGAACAAATATCGGAATAGTGCAGCAGGATGTTTTCCTTTTTGCCGATACTGTTAAGGAAAATATAAGATATGGTAGACCAGAGGCTACTGATGAAGAAATAATTGAAGCAGCAAAGCTTGCAGAGATTCATGATGATATAATGAATATGCCTAATGGCTATGATACGCTCGTAGGAGAAAGAGGAATTATGCTTTCAGGTGGTCAGAAGCAGAGAATATCAATAGCAAGGATTTTCTTGAAGAATCCGCCAATATTGATACTTGACGAGGCGACAAGCGCACTTGACAGCGCAACCGAAGCGAAGATAACGCAGGCGTTTGATAAATTGTCAACGGGCAGAACAACGCTTGTAATTGCGCATAGGCTTTCAACTGTTAGGAATGCGGACAACATAATTGTAGTCGATAAAAAGCATATAATAGAGCAGGGAACGCATGAACAGCTTTTGAATGCAGACGGCGAATATGCACAGCTTTGCAAGGCACAAAATAGCTTTGAACAATATTAAATAATGGAGAATATAAAAATGAGATTGACTATTGACGGAATTATAACTAAGACTGAATATGGTGCTACTATATATGATGTTTTGCGTTCGCTTTCACTTGATAGTTTAGATATATCTAAAAGACCGCTTGGCGCTATGATAAATGGCGAAGTGTTCAGCCTCAGATATAAGCCATATCGCTCAACAGATATAAAGCTTTTAAGATATGGCGATGATGAGGGCAGGAGAATTTATGAGCGTTCAATGCTGTTTGTAGTTCTAACTGCACTTAAAAAACTGTATCCTAATGATAAAGCGATAGTTCGTTATTCACTTGGCGGAGGTTTGTATTTAACGCTTGATATGCCTGTAAATGAGGATATAATAAATAAAATCAAGTATGAATGCGACAATATTATTTCAAATGATATTCCGTTTATCAGGCGCAGAATGAGGAAATCAGATGCAATATCGTATTTTGAACAAATCGGAGAAAAAGACAAAGTCGAGCTTCTCAGATGGCGCAAGATAGATTATTTTGATGTTTATAGGATAGGCGAATATGGTTATGAAGACTATTTTTATGGCGAACTTGTGCCGAGTACAGGTTATTTAAGCATATACTCGCTTCAGCTTATAAATGAGGAACAGGGTGCGTTTATAATTCTGCTTCCCGATTATAATGAACCGACAAAGACTTTAAACTATGAGCTTGAACCACAATTTGCAAGGGTTCTTTACGAAAGTGAATTGTGGGGAAACCTTATGAACTGTTCCGATATTTCACAGTTGAATGAGCATATTAAAAACGGAACGATAAAGGAGCTTATTCGTGTAAACGAAGCACTTCATGAAAAAACATATGCGTTTGCTGCCGACGAAATAGTAAAACGCAACGCAAAAGCGATTATGATTTCAGGTCCGTCGTCATCTGGTAAAACAACGTCTGCGAACAGAATAGCAACGCAGCTTCGAGTTCTTGGCAAAAATCCTATAATGATATCGCTTGATAATTACTACCTTGATAGGGATGCGATTCCCGCAAATGAGTATGGTGAAAAGGATTTTGAAAATATAAATGCGCTCGATGTTGATAGGTTTAATTCGGATCTTGCATCGCTTTTGAAAGGCAAAAAAACTAAAGTCCCGATTTTTAATTTCAAAACGGGAAAAAGAGATGAAAAGTTTATGGAATTTGAACTTGACGATAACCAGCCTATTATCATTGAGGGCATACATGGCTTGAATCCTATGCTTATATCGGATGATATTGACGAAAGCAAGATTATGAAAATCTATGTTAGTGCGCTGACAACAATGAACATAGATGACCATAACAGAATTAAAACGACCGATATAAGGCTTTTGAGGCGACTTGTAAGGGATTATAGAACGAGGAATGCTTCAATGGACGTTACGCTTTCTATGTGGAAAACTGTTGTTAATGGCGAAAAAACATGGATTTTTCCATATCAGGAGTGCGCAGATTTATTCTTGAACACAACGCTTGTTTATGAAATAGCTGTACTTAAAAAATATGTGTATCCATTGCTTAAAGAAGTTGTTCCGGAAAGTCCTAATTATATGGCTGCAAGGAATCTTGTAAAATTCCTGAATTATTTTGAAGATGTCAACGACGAAAGCGATATTCCGCCAACATCAATAATAAAGGAATTTATCGGTGGTAATACATTCTATAATGATTAAAAATTACAGCTTATCTCCTGAAATTAGGGGATAAGCTGTTTTTAGTTATTCAGTAGCTTTGAGTGCTTCAACCATATCTATTTTCTTGTTCTTTTTAGATATTATTAAGCTTACAAATAGCGATACGCCGACTGTTAAAACTATACTGATTATGTACGTTGTAATAGTTACGCAGGAAACCATTTCATATTCAGATGCAAGTGCGCCGATTAGATAATCAAGTACCCATAAACCAAGCGGAATACCAACTATAATACCTGCAAATGCGAGATAGAGGTTTTCCATTATGAGCAAACCGCCTATTTTTTTATCCCTGAATCCAACAACCTTTAATGTTGCAAGCTCACGATAACGCTCAATGTAGTTCATAATTCCAAGATTGTATAGGACTACAACGCCGAGAATTATCGCTGCAATCACGAGCAGGAATACCATTGTTGTCATAAGCTCCATGAATACATCAAACGAATCTATTATAGCCTGTTTTGTCTGCGTATTAGCTATGTTTTCATCTGACTTAATATCGGTATCATTCGTATATACAACGATGATTTTATAGTCAATACCGAGCTTTTTTGCATATGATTCTGACATAACAACACTTTCGGTCATAGAACGTGATATACCTGCAATTTTTACTGTATACTCTTCATCGCTTCCATACGGAGAAAATGTGAATAAATCGTTTTGCTTAATACCGTTGTCGTCAGCAATTCGCTTTGAAATATATGCTTCATTGTCATTTAATGTTACAAAGCCCATATCTTCACCGATAATTCTAACCCTGTCATGTTCGATGTTATATATTTCAAGCGAAACAGGATCGCCTGCAATATCTATGCTTACAGTCGAAGAATAATCACCGTTATATTGTTTAGCGATTTCAAGTGCCTGTTCGTTCGTTGCTTGCTCGGAAATATTTATCCTCGTCTGATAATTAATTGCCTTGTTATAGAAAACATCGACAAAATAGTTCATTGTGTCCTGCATTCCAAGTCCGCCAACTATAAGAATGGCGCAACCGATAATTCCGAACAAAGTCATACCGGTTCTTGCCTTGTGCCTTATTATGTCACGCATATTCCACTTTGTACCGAATCCTAACCTGTTCCATAATTTCGTTCTTTCAAGCAAAATACGCTTCATTTTTGACGGAACATATGGCCTTAAAGCTTCTGCTGCTGTACCATGGAGCATTTTCTTGACCGAAAGGAAGCCAATAAACGTTAAGAACAAGTTTACAAGCACAATAACTATAATGCAGAATGAAGGCATATATAAATTCCATGTTGGCATATCAATGTATGTTCCCATAGCACCGTATGGATTCATAATATAATATGCAAGTCCATAACCTATTCCTATTCCTAAAATAGTTCCTATAATGCCTATTGAAAACGCATAAGAAGAATAATGAACGAGTATTTTTCTATCCCTGAAGCCAAGCGATTTAAGCGTTCCTATCTGCGTCTTTTCGTTTGATGTTATCCTGTGCATCGTAGTTACCATAGTAAGTACAGCAATAGCAATAAAGAGAACGGGGAGTATTGAACCCATTGTTTTGCCTTCGTTCACTTCGCCCATTGCCTCAGAATACGATACAGTATCGTCCTTTGAAAGTACAAGCGTTGTTTTTGATAATGCTTTGTCCGCAGCTTTTGAGAAATCTTCTTTGTCCATATCGGATAAAACATTTATCTGCGTGTAAAACTCCATTCCCATAGCTTCCTTGAACGCTTCGGGCGATATGTATGCAAATCCGTACGAATTATAATCGGGCATTAGAAGCGTGGGGTCGGGGAGACAGATAAGGTACTCAGAAGATTTTATAAGCCCAGCAACCGATGCTTGAAACTCGATGTTTTTGTATGTGAGGGTTATCTTGTCGCCAACTTTTATATTGTTCTTTTCTGCATATTGATCTGAAAGCCATATTTCGTCCTTCGAGTCATTGTCATATTCTTTGCCTTCGCCTATGAGCATAAAGCCTGAAACAGAAATATTTTCGCTTACAGTAAGCGCAATAACATCTGTATCATCTTTAACTGTTGTATTTATAGATATATACCTTGTCGCATCTTTAACGCCTGAAATAGCCATTATTGAGTCAAAATCCTCTTTTGAAAATCCATTTTCTGATACAAGCCTGAAATCAGCAAATCCTGTTTTTTCAAAGACATAGTCAGTATTTTCTTCAATACTTACCCATTCCATATTGAAGCCTACAAATACGCCTATTCCGAGCGCAATCATTATTATCATTGAGATAAATTGTGATTTATATCTCAATGCTGTTCTTAAAAGTTTCTTTTTAAGCATATTCTTTTACCAATCTATTTCGTCAACGCTGAGAGGTTCAGCTTGCTTTTCTATTGATTGAATCTTGCCGTTTTTAACACGAACAACAACATCTGCCATTTTTGATATGTTTTGATTGTGGGTAACTATTATTATAGTTTTCCCATAATCTTTTGCCATTTTTTGCAATAGCCTCAATATTACTATTCCTGTCTGTGAATCGAGTGCGCCAGTAGGTTCATCACACAATAATATTTCCGGGTTCTTCGCAAGCGCCCTTGCAATAGAAACTCTCTGCTGTTCGCCACCTGAAAGCTCGGACGGGAAATTTTTCATATGGTCCTTAAGTCCTACTTGTTCTAACATTTCTTCGGAAGATAACGCATTGTCAACTATATCCGAAACAAGTTCAACATTCTCGTATACTGTGAGTGTAGGTATGAGGTTATATGATTGAAATACAAATCCGACAGTTTTTGCTCGATAATCTGCAAGCTCATCGTTTGAAAGCTTCGATATATCTTTGCCATTGATTATAATAGTTCCGCTTGTCGGGATGTCAAGTCCGCCTATCATATTTAAAAGCGTGCTTTTGCCAGCGCCCGATGGACCAAGGACAACTATAAATTTACCATTCTCAAGCTCGAAATCTACATTGTCGAGTGCCTTTAATGTATGATCACCGCTTGTATATATTTTACTAACATTTTTAAATTCTGCTATATTCATTTTGCTTCACTAACACTTTCTATCATTTCTTGTGGGATTTCAGATATAAGATTTGCAAGCGCATTGTATTTGTTTACTGATTCGGGCAAAAGCTCTCCAAGCTGATTTATTGCTAAATCAAAAAATTTTCCATATGCTTTAGCAGCGTTTTTGCCTTGTTCTGTTAAATATATTGCGCCATATCTGTCTTTGCTTATATAATTTATAAGCTTTAATGTCTTTGTCATTGCGTGAACGCTCGGCTTTGATACATTAAGCGCATCTGCAATATCAGTTACTCGTATTGCATCTTTGTCAATGCTTAAATCACGCATCGCAAGCAAATATCTTATTATTGATGATGTTATTGCATAATTTGGGTTAGCCATCGCTTACCTCCTTGTAAAATATAAGGGAGGCGTATATGCCTCCCGTGAGTAGATTTTATTGCTTTTTCGGGTCGTGCGAGTGACACATGCCTGCGTTAGCACAGTGGGCACAATTTGAACCGCAGGTCGAACGACCCTGCTTTTTATCTTTGACGATTGATTTTACAATCAACGCAATGACAGCTATAACTGCAATTAGAGCAATTATTGTACCGATATTCTCCTTTAACCATGTAATCATTTTATCGCCTCCCAACGAAACAATATTTTATTATTTCTTTTCAACGTATGTTGTAGCTTCGTGATACTTCTTGAAGAACAACATATAAACGCAAAGAACGATTGCCAAGATTGCGATAACCAAGCCGATGATGTTAGCAACGCTGAATGTGAAAGCTCCTGTGAAGATGTTTCCAAACTGGTTGATAACAGCAGCAACGAGATATGCAAATCCGCACTGATAACCGATTGCGAACCAAGTCCACTTACGGTTGTTCATTTCACGCTTGATAGCACCAATTGCTGCAAAGCAAGGAGCGCAGAGGAGGTTGAATACGAGGAATGAGTAACCGCTTACCTTTGTGAATATTGAAGCGATAGTTGCCCAGTCGCCATAGAGGATACCCATTGTACCAACTATGTTTTCCTTTGCAACAAGACCTGTGATTGATGCAACAGCAGCCTGCCAGTTGCCCCAGCCAAGAGGTGCGAATATCCAAGCGATAGCATTACCGATTGTAGCAAGAATGCTGTGTGAAATTTCTTCTTCTTCGAGCATTCTGAATGTTCCATCAACTGTTCCAAAGAATGAGAGGAACCATACAACGATTGTTGACAAGAGGATGATTGTTCCGGCTTTCTTTATGAATGACCAGCCACGTTCCCACATTGAACGGAGAAGGTCTGAAATTCTCGGCCAATGGTAAGCAGGAAGTTCCATTACGAACGGAGCAGGATCGCCTGCGAACATCTTTGTCTTCTTAAGGATGATACCTGAGATGATAATAGCTGCCATACCAACAAAGTATGCTGATGTTGAAATCCAAGGTGAGTTGTTGAAAATAGCACCTGAAATCATAGCGATGAACGGAAGCTTAGCACCGCAGGGGATAAATGTTGTTGTCATGATAGTCATACGACGGTCACGTTCATTTTCGATTGTTCTTGAAGCCATAATGCCGGGGATACCACAGCCTGTACCGATAAGAATCGGGATAAATGACTTACCTGAAAGACCAAACTTACGGAAAATTCTGTCAAGTACGAATGCGATACGTGCCATATAACCGCATGATTCGAGGAATGCAAGCAAGAGGAACAATACGAGCATCTGAGGAACAAAGCCCAATACTGCGCCAACACCTGCTACGATACCGTCAAGAATCAAGCCCTGGAGCCAATCAGCACAGTTGATGCTTGTGAGCAAGTTTTCAACGAGTACGGGGACACCGTTTACCCATGTGCCATAATCTGCTGGGTCAGGTTCTGCATATTCATATTTTGCTACAGCGCCGATTGCATCTTCAAGATCTGCTCTCTTTGCTGTCATATCTTCTTCTTCAAGAGTTTCTTCGTCCTGAACTGTGTAGTCAACTGATGCATCATCAGGAACGAGTGCGAGGAAAGCTTCGAGGTCAGCCTTGATTTCGTCAGCTTCGATTTCTTCTTCTTCGAGTGCTGCGTAGTCTTCACGAACCTTTGCACCTGCTTCAGCTATTGTGCTGTTAGCTTCAGTTTCAGCTTCTTCTTCGCCTGCTTCTTCCTCTTCTTCAGGAGCATATTCATCGAGGTAAGCATCGATTATTGCCTGTGCATCGCCAAATTCTCCTGATGCTTCTTCATATTCAGCAGCGCCGTTTCCGAAAAGATGCCAGCCGTCACCGAACAAACCATCATTTGCCCAGTCTGTTGCCCATGAACCGATAGTTACCATTGAAATATAATAAACGAGGAACATTACAACTGCAAATATTGGCAAACCGAGCCAACGGTTAGTAACTACCTTGTCGATTTTATCTGAGTTTGAAAGCTGTCCTGCGCCCTTCTTCTTATATGAACCTTTAAGAATCTGAGCGATGTATACATATCTTTCGTTTGTGATGATTGATTCTGAATCATCATCAAGTTCTTTTTCTGCTGCCTGAATATCCTTTTCGATATGGGCAAGTGTGCTTTCTGAAATCTTGAGCTGTTCAATTATCTTGCTGTCACGCTCGAAAATCTTGATAGCATACCATCTCTGCTGTTCTTCGGGCATTGAATGAACAGCAGCTTCTTCGATGTGAGCTATTGCGTGTTCAACACAACCTGAGAATGTATGCAGAGGTACTGTCTTTGCGCTCTTTGCAGCCTTGATAGCTTCTTCAGCAGCTTCCATAATACCTGTGCCTTTAAGTGCTGAGATTTCAACAACTTTACAGCCGAGTGATTTTGCAAGCTGCTCTGTATCAATCTTATCACCATTTTTCTTTACGATATCCATCATGTTGATAGCTACAACAACAGGGATACCAAGCTCTGTGAGCTGTGTTGTGAGGTAAAGGTTTCTTTCAAGGTTAGTACCATCAATTATGTTAAGAATAACATCAGGTCTTTCACCGATAAGGAAATTTCTTGCCACAACTTCTTCAAGCGTGTAGGGAGAAAGTGAATAAATACCGGGAAGGTCAACAACCTTTACATCGTCATGCTTCTTGAGCTTACCTTCCTTTTTTTCTACTGTTACACCGGGCCAGTTGCCAACGAACTGGTTTGAACCGGTCAGGGCATTGAACAATGTGGTTTTACCACAGTTCGGGTTACCCGCAAGGGCGATTCTTAAATCCATAGTATGTTCCTTTCTGCGTATGATTACGGATAAATTTAATTGCTATATAAAATCAGTCGTTGCCCTATGCTGACTTTGCGTGTGAACTACGGCTAACCATTATATACAAAAAATAAAGTTAAAAATTACTGAACTTCTATCATTTCTGCATCAGCTTTACGAATTGAAAGCTCATAGCCACGAACTGTAACTTCGATAGGATCGCCGAGCGGAGCTACCTTACGAACGTAGATATCGGTACCCTTTGTAATACCCATATCCATAATTCGGCGCTTTATAGCACCTTCGCCATGAAGCTTAACTACTTTGGCTGTTTCGCCAATCTTAACTTCTCTTAAAGTCTTCATTTAAGTTCCTCCTATTATATAATTAAAATATTTATTACGATGTTAAAAGCAAGTGCTTATATCATAATTTTTTGCGCCATTTCTTTGCTTATTGCAACACGAGCTTCTTTGACGTTTACTATAAGGTTTCCGCCAATTTCGTTTACTACAATAACATTTCCGCCTACTACAAAACCGAGATTTTCAAGATGCTTTTTAACTTCAGGACTTCCGCCAATCTTCTTGATTATATTTACTTCTCCCGAATCCGCATATAAAAGTGGTAACATATTCTATAACTTCCTTTTCTTCCTTGTATTACATCTATGATATATATCATAAATGTTAGGTTAGGCTGAGCTAACCCATACGCTATTATAACATATGCAAAAATAAAGTCAATAGAATTTATAAAAAAATTCGATAAATTTTTTATAACAAAAAAGGCGGGGGATAAACCCTGCGACAAATTAAGCTTTATAACAATTAAGTATTTCTCCAAAGTAAATTGTGTGCATATCTTTTTTTCCGTTTACTTCGATGTAATGGTGGTTGAGAATGGTGTTATCAGTTGAATTTACATCCATTTCGGTTTGAGAAATAACCTTACATTCAAAGAAAATTGAACAGCCTTTTATCCCATCAACAGCATTTTCAGATTTGTGCGGCATAAGTTCAAGTGAAAACTTTTCAAGCTTGTTAATATCTCTGCCTGAACAAGACGCACAGCCTTTGAGCGCTTCTGTCATAGTTCCGTTTTCGGGAACGCTTACTGTAAAGTAACCATGTTTGATACATTCGTGCGAAAATCTGCTTTCTCTTACAAAAACTGTGCATACGGGTTTTCCCCATACAATGCCGAATTGACACCAACCGATTGTCATAACATTGGGTGTATCTCCTGTTGTCAAGAAAGCACCCTTAGGCATTTGCATTAAAGCTTCTTCAATAAGCGATTCATAATTCATCATAACTTCCTCCAATTTTTTCATTGGATTTATTTTACTACAATTCGCTCAGATTTACAATAATATCTGAATCCGTTTCAAATTCAAACATTTTAACATTTCTTCCGCTGATAAGTCCAACAACCGCTCCTGAATTATCTGAATAGGGAAGCCTAACTTCATTATATTGACCGAGAAAATCCTTTATTGAGTCAACCGTGAACGAACTTTTTATTCCTGCTGATAAATATTTCATAGCTTCATCATCAACTCCGAGCATTAGTGATTCAAGAAAATATACTGAAATAGGGCATTTGTATTTTTCATGCGTAAAAAAACCAATATCTGTGCTTTTGGTTATAAAATCGTTGCGGACATATTCGTATATAGTTCGCTTTTCATATCCCGATAAGGAATTATTGATATAATTTATAATATGTATTACGGATTCAGAAACGATGATTTTGTCACCGCTTAAATCAATAAGCGTTTCAAGCTCCGGGGAAAGAACTATAAGCCGTTCTCCAACGAATAGCTTTATATGTATGTATGCAAGCGATTTGTCACCGACATCGACTATTGAAATACTTCCGTCATTCCCACTGCCGAGCGCAAATGCGTTAAGGATATTTTGATTGTCTTCATAAGCAAATTTGATTCCATTTTCATAATATAATGAAAGAATTTTGTTCATGAATTTTTGTGTGCATATCGTGTGCGGAGTTATGAGCTGCGGATAAATAGGCGTAGGGTTTATCCTTAATTCATAAACTCCGCTTTGCCATGAAATCGTGTTATTGCTTATAACGGTGGAGCCGGATATGACTACTTCGCTCGTTTTTATAAGATAATCGCAATTTGACTTACAGGGGAACGCTGTTACAAAATATTTGCCCTCAGAACCGATAGGATAAACGCAGTAATTATTCTTATCGGTAAACCCTGCATATGTACCATTTATACATATAGCACACTTGACTGGTGAAGATATAATCAAAAGAGGAAGAGGAAAGTCGTACATTGTTAAACCTCGAAAAAATTTTTTTTTATATGTAAGATATGATATTTTTATTAAAAAATGACAATAATATATTAAATAAAAGTTGTTTTTTTGGCGACGTTATGATAAAATATTTTTTAAATATTGAGTTATAATTATCGGAGGAATATATTTATGGTTCGTGTATATGAACTTAACAAAGACCCACAGCGTTATGTTGGTGAAATAGAAGTTGGCGGTTGGGTTAAAAGCGCAAGGGAAAGCAAGACGATAGGCTTTATTTCACTTGCTGACGGCTCGGCATTCAAGCCCGTTCAGGTCGTTTACGAAAGGGATAAGATGCAGCAGGAATTGCCTAAGACTTTTGCTACAGGCTCAGCAATAGTAGTAAAGGGTATTCTTGAACTTACTCCCGATGCACCTCAGCCTTTTGAAATAAGGGCAAAGGAAATCAATATAGTTGGTGAATGCGCACCTGATTATCCGCTTCAGAGCAAGGGTGTTTCACTTGAAGTTCTTCGTACAATGCAGCATTTGCGTCCGAGAACAAATACATTCCAGGCAGCATTTAGGGTAAGGCACGTTGTTGCGCAGGCTATACATAGATTTTTTGATGATAGGGGATTTTTGTATGTACATACTCCGCTTATCACTGCAAGCGATGCAGAGGGCGCAGGCGAAATGTTCAGAGTAACAACACTCGATGCAGAAAATCCGCCAAGAGATGAAAACGGTAATGTTGATATGACGCAGGATTTCTTCGGAAAGAGTGCAAACCTTACTGTTAGCGGTCAGCTCTATGGCGAAGCTTTTGCTTTGGCATTCAGAGATATATATACATTCGGACCGACATTCCGTGCCGAACAGTCATTTACAGCAAGGCACGCAGCAGAGTTCTGGATGATAGAGCCTGAAATGGCATTCTGTGACCTTGAAGGCGATATGGAGGTTGCAGAAGCAATGGTTAAGTATATAATTAAAACTGTTATGGAGCGTTGCCCTGATGAGCTTGCATTCTTTAATAAGTTCGTAGATAAGGGATTGCTTGAAAGACTTAATAACGTTGTTTCATCTGATTTCGGCAGAGTATCATATACAGAAGCTGTTGATATTCTTATCAAGTCGGGCGAACAGTTCAAGTACCCCGTTTCATGGGGATGTGATTTGCAGACAGAGCATGAAAGATACCTTACAGAAAAGGTTTTCGGAAAGCCTGTATTCGTATATGATTATCCGAAGGATATTAAGGCATTCTATATGCGCATAAACGATGATGGAAAGACTGTTGCAGCGGCAGACTTGCTCGTTCCGGGCGTTGGTGAAATTATCGGCGGAAGTCAGAGAGAAGAAAGATATGACGTACTCAATAAGAGGATTGAAGAACTCAATATGGATATGTCAAGCTATGATTGGTATATGGATTTGAGAAAGTACGGCGGAGTTGTTCATTCAGGATTTGGTCTTGGCTTTGAAAGAATGGTAATGTATGTAACAGGTATCGCAAATATCCGTGACGTATTGCCTTTCCCGAGAACTACAAAGTCGCTTGAAATGTAAAAAATATAAAATAAAGTAAATAATTGCGGGAAAACTTTAACATTAAATCGAGGAGAGATATATTCATTTCCGATATGTTAAGGTTCTTAATTCGTGTATAAGAGAAAGTGAGATGTAATTATTGAATAAAAAACGAAGCATTATAATATTTGTTTTGTTGATTGTTGTGCTGATAGTCGGGATAATTTTAGTAGGCGGAACACAGGAAAAGACAGAAAGCATAAAGGAAATAATGCGTGATGCGGTTCTGCATGAAAACGATAGAATAAATGTGTTCGGGATTTTTAATGCTAATCCGGGACTTGTGGCTGCGTTTGCAGTTACAGCAATAACGCTTGTATTTTCGCTTATTGTTAGAATTTTCGTTATACCAAAGTTTAAGAATAAGCCAAAAGGATTCCAGCTCGTGCTTGAAATGTGCGTTGGATATTTTGACAAACTTTCAAAGAGTAATAGTCCGCATAGGAATAAGTTCCTCGGAGCATATGTTTTTGCGGCAGGATATTACATATTTGTCAGCACAATGCTTGAAATGCTTGGCTTGCAGGCTGTAAGCGCAAATGGAGCATCGGTTTCGCTTCCTGCGCCACTTTCAGATATAAACGGAGCTATTGTAATGGGTGTTTTTTCTTATGGCGTAATTTTAATAGGCGGTCTTGTCGGTAATGGATTTAAGGGCTTTGCAAATGCGCTAAAAGATTTTTCGTTGCCGATTTCTATGAGCTTCCGTCTGTTCGGTGCGCTTTTGAGCGGTGCGCTCGTAACGGAGCTTGTATATTATTATACAGCAATGAATTATGTTGTTCCGATAATTGTCGGAGTTATGTTTACAATTCTTCATGCTGTAATTCAGGCATACGTGCTTACTATGCTCGTTGCACTGTTCTATGGCGAATCGAATGAAAAGAAGGAAAAAAGGGTAAAGGCTTAAATTAAAGGAGTGGATATATTATGAACAAGTTTTTTAAAATTTCAATGTTAGTAGTAGCAGTAATGCTTATAGTTTCAGTATTTTCGGTGACAACGCTTGCAGAAAACACAGGAGAAACAGTTGTTGCTGAAAGTGCATCAACTGAATCAAATGAATCGAATGTTACATCAATGAAAGCAATTGCAGCAGGTGCAGTTATTCTCGTAGTTGCATCTGTTGGCGCAGTAATGATGGGGCTTTCAATAACAAAGTCGGCAGAATCTATCGCAAGACAGCCCGAAGCTGCTGGCAATATTAGAACTAATATGATGCTCGGTCTTGTATTTATTGAAACAGCAATCATTTATGCGCTTATCGTAGCAATACTTATCGTATTCGTACTATGATTTATAACGGGGTGAACTTATGCCACTTAATATTGATGTGGGACAGATACTTGTCCATATGCTGAACTTTGTTTTGTTATTCGGCATATTATATTTTGTTCTTTATGCGCCTATAAAGAAATTTATGGACAAGCGCACGGAAGAATATGAAGAGCGTGAAAATGAAATAGAAGGGAAGATGAATGCGCTTGAAGAAGAAAAACAGGAGTATGTAGAAAAATTTTCTAATCTTGAAAATGATCTTGCTAAAAAACGCAGCGAAAATGAAAAAATGCTTGCAAAGGAGCAGGCAGAAAGCCGAATGAAAGCTGAAAAAGAAGCTGCTGATATTATCAATAAGGCAAGGGAACAGGCAAAAAAAGAAAAAAACAGAATTATGCGTTCAACCGATGATGAAGTAAATAAAATGTTGTCGGATGCTTTTGAAAAAATAACATATAAGGACAATGACAGTGCATATGATGCTTTCTTTGCACAAACTCATAAAAAGGATAGAAAATAATGAATGAGAAAATAAATGCTAAGCTATATTCGTGTGAAAGACCCGATGAAAAAAGATGGGCGCAGATAATTGATTTTATAAAAGAAAATCATGGCGAAGCAGAACTCGAATTTGTTTGTGATAAAAGCATAGTCGGCGGATTTAGACTCGAAGTCGGTTCATGGACATATGATTGGACGAAAGAGGGCAGAATGCGCCAGCTTAAAAATGCTGTTTTTAAGTCTGTTAAGAATTTTGAATCCAAAGAAAAACTCGTTTCGCTTATCGGTGGTGTTACAGAAACATTTTCGCCACGAATAATTGCTGAGGAAGTAGGAATTGTAAAACGGGTTCATGACTCAATAGCTTTTGTAAGTGGACTCGATAGAGCAGGCTATGGCGAAATACTCGTTTTTGAATCGGGAGTTCGAGGTATAGCGTGGGAACTTTCAGATGGCGAAATAGGCTCAATTATATTTGAAAACGGAGATAAAAATCTTGTAAAACAGGGAAGCTATGTAAAACGAACAGGTCTTGTTGCAGGAATGAAGGCCGGAGATGATTTTATTGGTAGGGTCGTTGATCCGTTTGGAAATCCGATTGATGAGTTGGGCGAAATAAATTATGATAAACTTATGCCGATAGAAAGCGATGCTCCCAAAATAGTAGATAGGGAATCCGTCAATAGACCTCTTGAAACAGGGATACTCGTGCTTGACTCACTATTCCCGATTGGAAGAGGACAAAGGGAGCTTATAATAGGTGATAGGCAGACAGGAAAAACAACAATAGCGATTGATACTATAATAAATCAAAAGGGCAAAGATGTAATTTGCATTTATGTTGCAATAGGTCAGAAGGCAAGTTCTATTGCAGGAATAGTAAACAAATTAAAAGAGCATGGCGCAATGGACCATACTATAGTTGTTGCAACAACTGCATCAGATGGCGCTTCAACGCAGTATATAGCACCATATTCAGGCTGTGCGCTTGCAGAATACTTTATGGAGCAGGGCAAAGATGTTCTTATCGTCTATGATGATTTGTCAAAGCACGCTGTTGCATATAGGGCATTAAGCCTTTTGCTTGAAAGGTCGCCGGGCAGGGAAGCATACCCGGGCGATGTATTCTATCTGCATTCAAGATTGCTTGAGCGTTCTGCACAGCTTAATGATTTAAAGGGTGGAGGAAGTATAAGCGCTTTGCCGATAGTTGAAACGCTTGATGGCGATGTTTCAGCGTATATTCCTACAAATATAATTTCTATAACAGATGGGCAGATATTCCTTGAAAGTGACTTGTTCTTTAACGGACAAAGGCCTGCTGTTAATATCGGGCTTTCGGTGTCAAGAGTTGGTTCTGATGCGCAGACAAAAGCAATGAAGGCTGCATCGGGAACTTTAAGGGTCGACCTTGCGCAATATAGGGAAATGGAAGTTTTCAATCGTTTTATGACCGAAATAGATACAGCAACCGAAAAGCAGCTCAAACATGGCAGGATACTTATGAAACTAATAACTCAAAAGCAGCATAGCCCATTGTCAAGGCATGAGCAGGTTATAACTTTATCCGTTGCAAATAGAAGCAGAATTATTGACGAAGCTGTTGAAAAGAGCGGTATTGATGTTCGTGAATATGTTAAAAAGATGATAGCGTATTTTGAAAAAGAACATAAGCAGTTGTGCGATGATATTGATAATGATATGTGTTCAAGTGAAGTTATAGATATAATTGTTCAAAAGGCTAGCGAAGCGGTTATTTGATATGGCTGATTTTAAAGAAATTAAAAAAAGAATAAAAAGCGTATCCGATACGATAAAAATTACGAACGCAATGTATCTAATTGCATCAACAAAGCTTTCAAGGTCGAGGCGAGAGCTAAATAATATGATGCCGTATGTTGATTTTGTAAAGAACAATATTGGCAAAATGTTTGAAGCGAAAACAGATGGAAAAACTGCATATTTGTTTATAACAAGCGAAAAAGGCTTTGCAGGAACATTTAATCAGAATATATTTAAAAGCATTGAAAAAATTTTATGCAAAGAAAACGATGATACGTTGTTTGTAACAGGTGAATGCGGAAGCAGATATTTTATTTCTCATTCTCAGAGGGAGATAACTTATATTAAACTTGAAAATGTTTTAGTGCATATAAAAAAACTCTGTTCTGACGAACCAGAAGTTTCTGTGCATATATTGTATAGCGATATGCACGGAAAAATAAAAGATGAAGTTATTGCACCTATATCCTATAAAATGAATTGCGAAATTGAATATTATCCGTCTTTTGAAGAGGTTTCGAAAATGGCAACGGAAGAATATGTTAGCGTTATGTTTGATTATATTTTAAAGGAAAGCTATTGCGCAGAACAGTATGCACGTATGGCTGCTATGAACATTGCAAAGAACAATGCGCAGAAAATTCTCGAAAAACTCAACAGGGAATATAACAGAATGAGGCAGAATGCCATAACATCGGAAATAACTGAAATATCGTCAGAAAAAATACGCAAACATATTGCTGGGAGTTAATAATAATGGTAAAAGATAGTTCAAAAAAACTAAATATCGGAAAGATAATCAGAATATCAGGCTCAGTTGTCGATGTATCATTTGAAAGAGGAAAAGCTCCGTTCATAAATGAACACCTCTATTGCGTATATAATGGCGATGTTCGTTCAATGGAAGTGGCTCAGCATCTTGGCGATAACTGCGTAAGATGTATTATGCTTTCAAAGTCGGAAGGCCTTTATAGGGGAATTGATGTTATTGCAACAGGGGAATGTATAAAAGTTCCGGTAGGCAAAGATGTTCTTTCAAGAATGTTCAATGTGTTTGGTGAAACGATAGATGATGGCGACAGTATTCCGAATAATTGCGAACGCTGGAGCATACATTCAGATCCGCCTAATTTTGCACAGCAGGATACGTCCGATAATATTCTTGAAACAGGGATAAAGGTAATAGACTTGTTAGCGCCATACGCAAAAGGCGGTAAGGTAGGATTGTTTGGCGGAGCGGGAGTAGGCAAAACAGTCCTTATACAGGAACTCATAAATAATGTTGCAACTGAACACGGAGGCTATTCTGTTTTTGCAGGCGTAGGCGAACGCTCAAGAGAAGGTAACGACTTGTTCAATGAAATGCGAGAAAACGGTGTTTTTGAAAAAACTGCACTCGTGTTCGGTCAAATGAATGAAGCCCCCGGTGTTAGGATGAGGGTTGCGCTCAGCGCACTTACGATGGCGGAATATTTCAGGGATAGAGAAAATAAAGATGTTTTGCTCTTTATAGATAATATTTTCAGGTTCGTTCAGGCAGGAAGTGAGGTTTCAACAATGCTTGGAAGAATTCCGTCAGCAGTTGGTTACCAGCCAACGCTTGCGCAGGAGCTTGGAAAACTTGAAGAAAGAATAACATCTACAAAAAATGGTTCAATAACATCTGTTCAGGCAGTATATGTTCCTGCTGATGACTTAACAGACCCAGCACCAGCAACGACTTTTACGCATCTTGATGCAACAACAGTTCTCAGTAGAAGCATAGTGGAGCAGGGAATATATCCTGCTGTTGATCCGCTTAAATCGACATCGAGGATACTTGAGGAGGATATAGTCGGAAAACGCCATTATTCAGTTGCAAGGCAGGTCCAAAGAATACTTGAAAGATATAAGGAATTGCAGGATATAATTGCAATACTTGGTATGGACGAATTGAGCGATGAAGATAGAGTAACCGTAAGTCGAGCGAGAAAAATACAAAGATTCTTGTCACAACCAATGTTTGTTGCTGAAAGATTTACAGGCTTAAAGGGAGTATATGTTCCGCTTGAAAAAACGATTGAGGGCTTTGAAAATATAATTGAAGGCTCAGGCGATTCTATACCCGAAGCAGCATTTTATAATGTTGGAACGTTTGATGACGTTATCAAAAAGGCGGAGATGCTATGAAAACATTTGCGCTGAAAATAATTTCAAAAACTGAGGTCATATTAGATACACTTGCTGTATCGCTCGTCGTTCCAACAAACGATGGCTATATTGGTATAATGGCAAACCGCTCAAATGCTGTTATCGCTCTATCCGAGGGTATGATGAAATATACATTACAAGATGGCGAAATAAAAAAAATAAAAATTAAAAGTGGTATTATGGAGTTTAAAGATAATTCAGCAAATATTGCCTGCAAAGTTATATAATATATTTTTGTGATATGTTGACAGTTTGAGATTGGTGAATTATAATTAAACTGATTAAATTGTGATATTTTTTGTTAATATATGCACATAGCAAGGAGATATTGAAAATGAGAAAATTGTTGTGGACTCCGTCAGAAGAGTTTATAAAGTCAACAAATATGTATGACTTTATGATGTATGTAAATAAGGAAAAGGGACTTAACCTTTCAGATTATAAGTCACTTTATAATTGGTCTGTAACAGAAATATCGGATTTCTGGGATTTGCTGTGGAAATATTTCGATATAGTATGCTCAAAACCATATACAACACCTGTAGATGATATTAAAAAGTTTCCGGGCGCAAAGTGGTTTGTTGGCGCAGAACTCAACTATGCAGAGAATATGTTGAGATATGCAGATTCAGATAAAACAGCAATTATTTTCCGTGGTGAAAATAGCGTAAGGAGAGAAATTAGCTTTAGAGAACTTAAAGATGAAGTTATCAGAATGGCAACTTCACTTCGTAAAGAAGGAGTAAAGGTTGGCGATACTGTTGCAGGCTATATCCCGAACCTTCCTGAAACAATTATTGCAATGCTCGCAACAACAGCAATTGGCGCAACATGGTGTTCATGTGCAACAGATATAGGTCCGGGCGCAGCAGTTGACAGACTTGGTCAGGTTAAGCCTAAGGTACTTGTTACAGCTGATGGTTATTACTATAAGGGAAAGAACTTTGATGTTACAAAGAACGCAGCTATAATTGCAGATGGTATCGAAACTGTAAATAAGGTAGTGGTAGCTCACTATGCAGGCGATATGGAACATATTGCAGGAATCAAGAACGCTGTTGCATGGTATGATTTCCTTGAAAAGACAGCTCCTGCTGACTTCAAGTTTGAACAGGTTGAAAGCTCACAGCCTATGGTTGTTATGTTCTCATCAGGTACAACAGGTAAGCCTAAGTGTATGGTTCAGTCAGTTGCAGGCTTGCTCCTTAATCAGCTTAAAGAACTTGCACTCCATAACGATGTTAAGCCCACAGATAGAATGCTTTATATCACAACTTGTAGCTGGATGATGTGGAACTGGCAGGCAGCTACTATTGGAACAGGCGCATCAATCGTTCTTTTTGATGGTAATCCCTCATATCCTGATACTTCAGCAATATGGAAGATTCTTGAAGAAGAAAAGGTAACTATATTCGGTTTAAGCGCAAGCTATGTTCATGCGCTTTTAGCAGAAGGCTTCTCTCCCAAGAATACAGTTGATTTGAGCGCACTTCGTGAGATTTCACAGACAGGCTCAGCGCTTTCAGAAGATGGCTTTGAATATATTTATAGAGAAATTAAGAGCGACTTGCACTTCAATTCAATCGCAGGCGGTACAGACATCAATGGTTGCTTTGCATCAGGTAACCCAATGAGTCCCGTATATTCAGGCGAATTGCAGAATGCAGGACTTGGAATGAAGATAAACTGCTATGACGATAATGGCAAGGCAATCAGAGATGAACAGGGTGAACTCGTTTGCGAAGCACCGACACCGTCAATGCCGTTGTATTTCTGGAATGATGCTAATAATGAAAGATATATGGACGCATACTTTAGAGTATATCCAAATATCTGGCATCATGGCGACTATGTTCTTATCCATGGCGATACGGGCGGAATAACATTCTATGGCAGATCTGACTCAGTTCTCAAGCCTTCAGGTGTAAGAATTGGTACTGCTGAAATTTATAACCAGGTAGATAAGATTGATGGAATCAAGGATAGCCTTGTAATCGGTCAGTATTATAATAACGATCAGAGAATAGTTCTCTTTGTTCAGCTTAATGACGGAGTAGAGCTTACGGAAGAACTCAAGAAAGAGATAAAGACAACATTGCGTACAAAGGCATCACCTCGCCATGTACCGGCTGTTATAATGCAGGTTCCTGATATTCCGAAGACTCTTAACGGCAAGAAAGTAGAAAGTGCTGTTACTAATATTGTAAACGGCAGAAAGGTTACAAATAGGGATGCACTTTCAAATCCTGAATCACTCGACTTCTATGTAAGCATATTGCCGGAACTTAAAAAGTAATTTATAACATTTTTATAAGGGCGGTGTATTGTAATTCAATATACCGCTTGTTTTTATAAAAAATAAAAAAATGTAACAAAATGAGGTTTTGAATCGTTTATATAGTGAAAGGTAAAAAATAAGATGAAAAAAAGGAATTATCCTGTTGCGGAAATAACCCCAAAAGCTGAAAAAGCACTCGTTGGCGGTCATCCATGGGTGTATGATGCTGAAATAGTTAATGTTGACAGCGAATACCAAGACGGCGATTTAGTAGATGTTGTAAATAAAAAAGGAAGCTATCTCGGTACAGGTTTTATAAATAATAATTCTAAAATCAGAATAAGGATTATTTCGAGAAATACAAACGACAGGTTCGATGAAGCTTTTTATAGACGTAGGCTGATATATGCGTATGAGTATAGAAAGACGGTTATGGGCGATGATATAAAGGCATCACGAATAATATTTGGTGAAGCAGACCAGTTTCCGGGACTTACTGTTGATAGATTTAACGATGTACTCGTTACACAGACTCTTTCACTCGGAATTGAAAGGATTAAAAATATGCTCTTTCCAATGCTTGTTGAGATAATGCGTGAAGATGGTCAGCAGATTAAGGGAGTATATGAGCGAAATGACGTTTCAATTAGAAAACTTGAGGGAATGGAAGAATATAAAGGCTGGTTCAAGCTTGATGGAGAGTCAGTTCCTGAAAGCAGAACAACAGAGATTGAAGAGAATGGAATAAAATATCTTGTAGATTTTGAAAACGGCCAGAAAACAGGATTCTTCCTCGATCAGAAATATAATAGGCTTGCAGTTTCAAAAATTGCAAAGGGTAAGAATGTCCTTGATTGCTTTACTCATACAGGGTCATTTGCACTTAACGCTGCAAAGGGCGGAGCAGAGCACGTTACAGCAGTTGATGTTTCTCAAACTGCTATAGATATGGCAAAGCTCAACGCACAGAGAAACGGACTTGACGGAAAAATGGATTTTGTTTGCGAGGATGTTTTCGATTTGTTGACAGAGCTTGAACAAAAACCTAAAAAGTATGATTTTATAATTCTTGATCCGCCAGCATTTACAAAGTCAAGAAAGACTATTGATAATGCAATGCGTGGATATAAGGATATAAATTATCGTGCAATGAAAATATTGCCACGTGGAGGATATCTTGCAACTTGTTCATGTTCGCATTTTGCAAGCGAAGAACTGTTTGTAAAAATGCTCAGGAGTGCAGCGAGGGATGCACAGGTTGAGTTGAGGCAAATAGAGGCAAGACAGCAGGCGTGCGATCATCCAATTTTGTGGAATGTGGATGAAACAAATTACCTGAAATTCTTTATTTTCCAGGTAATATAATAAAAGTTAAGGAGGGTTATTATGTCTGAAACAGCAAAAAAGTATGTTGAATTAAAGAACAAAATCGTAGAAAATTGTTCAAAAGTAATAGTCGGAAAGGAAGATAAAATTAAACTTCTTTTAATAACGTTCGTGTGTGGTGGTCATGTTCTGCTTGAAGATGTGCCGGGTACAGGAAAGACAATGCTTTTGAGGGCTTTTGCAAAGACGATAGGTGCTGATTTCAAAAGAATACAGTTTACACCTGATTTGTTGCCATCAGATATAACAGGTATAAACTTCTTTAACAGAAAGACAGACGAATTTGAATTTAGGCATGGTCCGATTTTTACAAACCTCGTGCTTGCAGACGAAATAAACAGGGCAACTCCGAGAACACAATCGAGCCTTCTTGAAGCTATGGCTGAAAAACAGGTTTCTGCTGACGGAATGACAATGCGCTTGCCCGAACCATTTATGGTAATGGCAACACAAAACCCGATTGAATCGTATGGAACGTTCCCACTCCCTGAAGCGCAGCTCGATAGATTCTTTATGAGATTGTCGCTTGGTTATATGACAAGGGAACAGGAATTGTCTGTAATTGCAAGAAAATCATCAGATGCAATAGTTGATGAGCTTAAAAACGTTGTAACGCTTGATGAGATTGAATATTTAAAGAACAATTTTAATTCAGTAAAGGTAAGCGATGAAGTTGCAGGATATATGATGGATATAATCGAAGGAACAAGGCATGATAATAAATTCACGATTGGTTCATCAACAAGGGGAGCAATAGCACTTTATAAAGCATCACAGGTTATGGCATTGTTTGAAGGCAGGGATTATGTTATACCCGAAGATGTAAAGGCTGTTGCTGAGCCTGTTCTTTGTCATAGATTGACAAGCGTTGGAAATGTAAGCTATGAAGACGTTTCAAGGTGCTTCAAAGCCATCATTGAAAATATAACTGTTCCGCTTGAAAAAATATGATACTGCTAATAGTTGCTGTAATAATATCTATCATAGTCGCAATTGATAGATATGTGGCGAGTCATATTTTTGATGGTGTAAGCTATGATTGTAACTTAAAGCAAACTGCTGTTGAGCAAGATGAAGCTTTTGCAGTTGAATCCGTTGTAGAAAATAATAAACTAATGCCTATGCTGACGTTTACTATGTCTGAAATTATGCCTGCCGATATTGAATATGTAGGCGACGATGAAATAGTTATGAATACGAGCAAGTATGCTACAACGGTTTATACAAGGGATACATATCTGCTTTCACATCAAAGAATGCGAAATGAACGAATGTATAAACTCGGCCGAAGGGGTAGATATATATTCAGGGGTGGAAATATTGTTTCGGGCGATTTACTCGGAATATATACAATGAGTAAAAGTTATAGCACAGTCAAAGAAATAGTAGTTTTGCCACAAAGTAAGGCTTCTGACGATATAAAGACTACGATAAGCGGCGTATTCGGTGATATATCGGTAAGAAGATTTGTTATAGAAGACCCAATTTTGACCGTAGGTTTTAGGGAATATTCGGGCAGGGAACCTCAAAAGAGCATATCATGGACACAGACAGCACGAATGGGCGATATGATGGTAAAGGTATATGATCATACAGTAGAAATGACGGTTACTGTTATGCTAAATATCGAAAATGGCACTTATAATGATATGGAAAATTGTTATAGCGTCACAAGATATGTGCTTGAAGAGCTTGAGAAAAAGCATATAAGATATGATTTTATAACAAATGCAAATACTTCGGGTATCGTTGGAAAATGGTCGTATATAAGCGAAGGTATAGGAAAAAATCATTTGATGTCTATACTTGAAGGCTTAGGTCGTGCAACTTATGATTACTTTGAACCGTTTGAAAATACTATAGCCCGTGCTTCAAGAACGATTTATGGTGAAAAAAGTATTATTATAATAACTCCAAATTGTAGTAAGGATTATGATTTAGCAATAAATAATCTTCGTGCAAGATGCGGCGGCAAGGTTCAGATTATTAATGTTGCCAATATGAGCAACGAAAAGGGGGCATAATATGGAACTTGAGATTTTTACAAGGCTTGCTTGTGAAGCATCTGTATATGCCTTGATTACGGGATTTATTTCATTGATATTGGGCGGAAGGGGAATCCCATTCAGCCTTTGTTTGTTCGTTCCGGTAGCATCAACGCTTTCATATCTTATTTCTAATAAGAAAAAGACATTGGCAGTTTTGCCTTCTGCTCTGGTGCTTATTTCTATTATCGGATTTAAAAATGAAGCGGATATAGCTTTTGTTGTTTTATCGTTTGTTTATGTTGTTTATATAAGTATATCGGGAAAATATTCAACAAAATATAGCGGTTTTAGAAAAATAATGCTTTATGGTCTTGTATCGTTCGTGCTTGTTGCATCAGCGGCAACATTTATGAAGCTGCCTAATGAGAACTTCCCTATGGATACTGTAAGATTGTTTGGGGTTTACGCAGTAAGCGGAATAATTTGTTTGCAATTTTTACAGCATAATAAGTCCGTTTCGACAGAAAGTGAATTTAAATATGCAAACTTGAAAATAATGGGCTTGCTTGCAGTTGTAATGCTGTTTCTCACATGGGATTTGCCATATAAGCTTATAGTTTCACTAATATCAATTATATTGAATTTTTTGTTCGGACTATTACGGTATCTCGGACTTGAAATAGGTAATATAGAGTTTACAGACTTAGGTTTAGAAGCCCATGAGGATATGAAACGCTCAAATGAAGTTGGTGGTAAACAGTCAGAAGATGAGCCTTTTGATGTCAACTTGCCGGGAAATACTACCGTAATGATTATAGTCGGTGTAATCATTGCGGGCGCAATATTGTTCTTTTTAATAAGAATGTTCTCAAACAATAAGGCAGTAGAAAAAACTAAATTAAATAAAATAAATAGAGAACATATCAAGAACGATGAAAAGAATAAATCTGATGATAGGCTTGTTGGCAATAGGGGCGAAGTAAGAAAATATTATAAGAAATTCCTTGAACTTTGTAAAAAACGCAACATAAGGCTTGAACCATTTGATACAAGCCTTGATGTAGAGGATAAAAGCATAAGCGAATTTGAAGAAAACGCATTGAGGCAGATGCGTAAAGTCTATATCAGCGCAAGGTATGATGATGAAGACGTAACAAGTGCTGATGCAAAATCTGCAAAGGAAATTTATAACGAACTAAACAAAAGATTGAAAGTTAATAAAAAAGTATGATAATCTGACCGCACTCGTTTGCGGTCGGTTTTTTAACCCTTTATCTGACTTAGAATATCTTTTAATTTTCGTTGCTGTGATGGATTTAGCATGGGCATAAGATTTTTTGAAACTTCTTCAAGCTGAGCATCTGAAAGATTTCCGTTCTTTTTTTCGTTTTCGGTAATTGTTTTTAAGTCGGAAAAAAGCTCGGATTTGTCTTTCTTGGAATATTGATTTATTATTTTTTCAAGTTCCTCAGGCGATTGAGAATCAGTTTTTTTGTCAAATAAACTTTTTTTCATAAAAAACTCCTTTAGATTTTTTCTATATATTATTCAGTAAACAAAAATTTGTTTACAACATAGAATATAGAAAAGATACGGAGGTGGCATTATGCAAAGGGTAGCACCATTTACAAGACCTGCTGTAAACGATAGAAACAGCAGAAATATGAATGTCCAGACTAAAAATAACGATGCTGGCATAAATACTGATTCTCCTGCATTTCAGCTTGCAAAGCGCATAAGGGCTGAACAGGGCGTTGAACAGGTAAAAAAATTTATCGCTGCAATAGAACCGTTTGTTGCGGAGGAAGAAAGGAAAACTATATCACAAAGGTTTGGGATAAATTTTGATGATATAAAATCAATTTCAAATAATGTAAATCAATCGGAAAATAAACCCGATACATCAAATAATAATGGACTCGATATGCAAAAAATGATGATGCTTTTATCAACGATGATGGGCGGTGCAGGAAAAACTCCTGATATAATGACCCTTATGAGCCTTATGAACAATAAATAAGGCTTGCAATAAGTGCTTGTGTTGTTTTATAATGGTATCAGGGAAATTATGTAAAGGAGAGCTTGTATGCGTGAAACAAAAAAGGCAAAGCAGGAAAGAATAAATAATGCACTTTATGTGCTCGAAAAGCTGTATCCTGATGCTAAACCGCAGCTTGATTTTACTACTCCGTTTGAACTGCTGATAGCTACTATGCTGTCAGCACAGTGTACGGACAAGCAGGTAAATAAATGTACAGCTCAGCTTTTTAAAGTTGCCGATAATGCCTATGATATGGCAAAACTAGATTATGATACACTTGTAAGTTATATAAAAGGATGCGGACTCTTTAAGACAAAGGCAGAGAATATATTAAAAACTTGTAATATTCTCGTAGAAAAATATAATGGAGAAGTACCGCAAGATATGGAAAGCTTGACATCACTTCCCGGAGTTGGTAGAAAGACGGCAAATGTCGTGCTTGCAAATGCGTTTAATGTTCCGGCAATAGCGGTGGATACACATGTTTTTAGGGTATCAAATAGAATAGGGCTTGCTGATGCAAAAGATGTGCTCAATACTGAAAAACAACTTATGGAGAATATTCCTATGGAAAATTGGTCAAAGGCACATCATTGGATAATTTATCATGGAAGGCAGGTTTGCGCAAGCAGAAATCCCAAATGCGATAAGTGCGAAGTAAAGCCGTATTGCCTTATGAATGGCGTTGAAAATACAAAGAATAAATAATTAGGAGAAAAATATGCAGTTTGTAGATAAAGCGAAGATAATTGTAAAAGCAGGTGACGGCGGTGACGGAAGCGCATCGTTTCATCGTGAAAAATATGTAATGAAGGGCGGCCCCGATGGCGGTGATGGCGGCAGAGGTGGAAATATCGTATTTGCAGCAGATGAGGGTATGAATACGCTGCTCGACTTTAAGTTTATGCGCCATTATAGGGCAGAACGAGGCGAAAATGGTTCTGCTAAAAATTCAAGCGGAAAGAATGGTCAGGATTTAATTATAAAAGTTCCTGTTGGTACTCTTGTAAGGGATATTGAAACAGGAAAAATAGTTGCTGATTTGAATAAACCGGGCAGGGAAAAAATAGTTCTCTTCGGAGGTCGTGGCGGTAAGGGTAATGCAAGGTTTGCAACCCCGACAAGAAAAGCTCCTAAGTTTGCGCAGCCTGGTCAAAAGGTAAAAGAGCATGAGTTTGAGCTTGAACTTAAAACTATTGCCGATGTAGGACTTATAGGTCTTCCTAATGTCGGTAAATCAACTATTTTGTCGGTTTTGACCTCTGCAAGGCCGAAGATTGCAAACTACCATTTTACAACGCTTACTCCGAATCTTGGCGTCGTTAAAAGATATGAGCAGACATTCGTGCTTGCAGATATTCCGGGACTTATAGAGGGCGCATCAGAAGGCGTTGGTCTTGGTCATGATTTCTTGCGCCATGTAGAAAGAACAAGGGCGCTTATTCATGTGCTTGATATCTCAGGCTGTGAAGATAGAGATCCTGTTGAGGATTATTATCAGATAAATAAGGAACTTTTGCAGTATAGTGAAAGACTTGCTGATATCCCACAGATTATAGCAGCAAATAAAATGGATATTACAGGCGCTCAAGAAAATCTTGAAAGGCTTAAAGATGCACTTAAAGATGAAAATGTCAGGATTTTCCCTGTTTCTGCTGCAACAGTAAGCGGATTTGAAAAGCTCATAGATTCAGTAATTGATATTCTTAAAGAACTCCCGCCTGTATATGAGTTTGAAGAAGAAGAATTAGATGATGGCCCGCAGTATGAAGATGGATTTGAAATTGTTATGGATGGCGATGTATTCGTTATAACAGGCGGTGTGGCAGAATATTTACTTGATACTACATATGCAAACGATGTCGACTCAATGAGGAGATTCCAGCAGTATCTCATAAAAGAGGGCGTAATCGAAGCGCTTCGTGAAAAAGGCGCAAGAGAGGGCAGCGTAATAAGAATTGGTGAATGGGAATTTGATTTTGTAGATTAAAATAGAAAGGTGAAAAATATGTTAAATAGCAGACAAAGAGCGCAGCTTCGATCGCTCGCAAATAGTATACAGCCTATATTCCAGATAGGAAAAGGCGGAATAAATGACAACCTTATTGAACAAATATCAGATGCGCTTGAAGCAAGGGAAATTGTAAAGGTTACAATCCTTGAAACGGCAGATGTAACTGCACGTGAAGCAAGCGATATGATTTCTGAAAAGTGCGGCGCAGACCCTGTTCAGTGTATTGGCAGGAGATTTGTATTGTATCGTGAATCTGAAAAAAATAAAAGGATTGAACTCGTAAAATGACAATTCTTGATATAATTATCAAAAAGCGTGATGGATATGAGCTTTCAAAGGAAGAAATAGATTTCTTTATAAAAGGGCTTGTAAATGGCGAAATTCCGGATTATCAAGTATCAGCGCTACTAATGGCGATATACTTTAATGGTATGACCGATGATGAAATTACGAACTTGACAATAAGTATGGCAGATTCGGGAGAAAAAGTAGATTTATCGGATATTGAAGGTATAAAGGCAGATAAGCATTCAACAGGTGGTGTTGGAGATACTACAACGCTTATTGCTGCGCCAATCGCTGCATCATGCGGTGCGATTATAGCTAAAATGTCAGGTAGAGGATTATCATTTTCAGGCGGAACGCTCGATAAACTTGAATCGCTTCCGGGTGTCAGTATTTCAAAGAGCATCGACGAGCTTAAAAATATAGTCCGTTCAAATGGAGTTTGTGTTGTAGGACAGACAAAGAATTTAGTGCCTGCTGATAAACTTTTGTATTCGCTTAGAGATGTAACGGGTACTGTTGACAGTATTCCTCTTATAGCGTCAAGTGTTATGAGTAAAAAGCTTGCATCAGGAGCTGATGTTATCGTTATTGATGTAAAAGTAGGTAATGGTGCGTTTATGAGCGATGTTTCAAAGGCTGAAAAGCTTGCGCAAACGATGGTCAGCATAGGCAGAAATAATGGTAAAAAAGTAGTTGCTGTTTTAAGCGATATGAATAGTCCGCTCGGTAAAAATATAGGAAACGCACTTGAAGTTAAAGAAGCGCTTGATGTTCTTTCGGGAAAAGTTGATGTTTCAGATAGATTGGTTTATGTATCGCTTGTGATTGCAGGGTATATTATATTTTTATCAGGAAATGCTAAATGTTTTGATGAAGCATTTGATATGGCAAAGAATGCGCTTTTTAGCGGAAAAGCACTTGAAAAGTTTGAGAATATGCTTATGTATCTCGGCGCTGATAAAAAAGATATTGATAATATAGACAATTTTATCAAGACCGAGAATACGCTTGAAATAAAGGCTGAAAAGACCGGATATGTAAATGCAATATATGCTAAAAATATCGGTATTGCCTCGCTTAAGCTCGGCGCTGGCAGGGAAAAGAAAGATGATAACATAGACCATGCAGTTGGTATCGTTTTGAATTGCCGTGTTGGTGATAAGGTAAATAAAGGCGATACACTTGCCTTTATAAATTATAACAATAAAGAAAATATACGCATAGCGGAAGAACTCGTTAAAACCGCTATGATTATTGAAGATGATAGGGCGGAAGATATACCGCTTATTTATAAGATTATCGGAGGATAATGTTTTGAAAAAGTTGATTGCAATAGATGGAAATAGCCTTATGCACAGAGCATACTGGGCAATGCCAAATATGTCTACAAAGTCAGGAGTGCCGACAGGCGCAGTATATGGTTTTATAAATATGCTTTTGAAGCTTCTGCAATATGAACCTGATTATATGGTTGTTGCGTTCGATATGCACGCACCAACGTTCAGGCATATAGAGTATAAAGAATATAAGGCAGGAAGACGAGAAACACCTGATGACCTGATAAAGCAGTTTGATATGATTAAGAAAATGCTTTCACTTATGGGTATAGCGGTATGTGAATGTGAGGGATTTGAGGCGGATGATATTCTCGGAACATTTTCTGTTATTGCAAACAACAATGATATTGAAGCGTTGCTTGTAACAGGTGATAGGGATTCGTTCCAACTTGTAAGCGATAAAACACACGTTTTGTTTACAAAAAAGGGTATAACGGATACGATTGAATATGATGTTGAAGAAATAAAAACTCAGTATGGACTTACTCCGAAGCAGATGATTGACTTGAAGTCGCTTATGGGAGATAATTCCGATAATATTCCGGGTATTCCAGGAATAGGTGAAAAAACTGCGTTGAAGCTTCTTGAAAAATATTCAAATCTTGAAAATGTGCTTGAACACGCAACTGATGAAAAAGGTGCGCTTCAGAAAAAGCTGATTGAAGGCAAGGAATCTGCTAAAATGAGCTATTGGCTCGGAACAATAAAGACAGATGCTCCGGTAACTTTAACGCTTGAAGAATGTAAATTTGATAAGAATAATCTTTCAAATGCAAGCGAATACATAATTCAGCTTGAAATGAGAAGCCTTGCGGGGAAACTCCCGAAAGGCGATACTAATTTCGTAAAAGATGTTCAAGCATCACATAATATCGAAATTAAAACGATAAATGACGAAAGCGGTATTGAACAGCTTGTACAAAAACTGCTTGATTGTAAAAGATTCGCTTTCGATATTGGCGAAAGATTTACTGTTTCAGTAGAAGAGGATTTAGAATATGAAATAGTAATTGGCGGAGAAAGTCTGTTCGATGTGGGACTTGATGACGCTTTTGTTATGGATAGGCTTAAAAAAGTATTTGAAGATAATAAAATAAAGAAAATCGTATTCGATGCCAAAAAGCATATGCACACGCTTTCAAGATATGATGTAAAGCTTGCAGGCGTAGAATATGATATAATGGTAATGGATTATCTTATAAATGCAATAAATCCTGCCGATTCTTTGGAACAGTTGACGTTTACGAAAATGAATGGCGCAAAAGCAGGCGCAGGTGTGCTTTTCATTATTTATAAAGATATGGCAGATGAGTTAGAACAGCTTTCGCTAAAAAAACTTTATGATGAAATAGAGCTCCCGCTTGTTGAAGTTTTATACGATATGGAGAAAACCGGGGTTAGGGTTGATAAGAATGTTCTTGAACAGCTTGGGTCAGGTTTTTCAGATATAATCAGTGAAACTGAGGAAAAAATATATGCGCTTGCAGGCGAAAAATTCAATATTCTTTCGACAAAACAGCTTGGGAATATCCTGTTTGAAAAGCTTGCGCTTCCACATGGAAAAAAGACGAAGACAGGGTATTCAACAGCTCAGGATGTGCTTGAAAATATATACGATGCACACGAGATAGTTCCGTTAATTCTTGAATACAGAACTATATCAAAGCTTAAAAGTACATTTATTGATGGTATGATAAGTCAGCTTTCAGCAAGCAGCGATGGAAGAATACATACAAGCTTTAATCAGACGGTTACTGCAACAGGAAGAATTTCAAGCACAGAACCGAATTTACAGAATATACCTACAAGAACTGAAACAGGTAGGGAAATAAGGAAAGCGTTTGTAAGCAGTGAGAACAATGTTCTTGTCGGAGCTGATTATTCACAAATAGAATTAAGGCTGCTTGCGCATATGAGCGCTGATGAAAAAATGATAAAGGCATTCAATGATGGAGTTGATATTCACAGAATGACTGCATCAGAAGTTTTTTCTGTTGAGCCTGAGTTTGTTACAAAGGAGCAGCGTTCTGCTGCAAAAGCAGTAAATTTCGGCATAGTATACGGAATAAGCGATTTCGGACTCGCAAAGAACATAGGCACTACAAGAAAAATGGCAGGCGAGTATATAAAGCTGTATTTTGAAAGATATAGCGGTGTTGAACGATATATGAAAGAAAGCGTTGAAAAATGCAAAGAAAACGGTTATGCAATAACGCTTATGGGCAGACGAAGAGATGTTCCCGAACTCAAATCATCGAATTTCAATACTCGTTCATTCGGTGAAAGGGTTGCTATGAATATGCCTATTCAGGGGACGGCAGCAGATATAATAAAGCTTGCTATGGTCAAAGTCTATAATGAATTAAAGGAAAATAACCTTAAAGCAAAGCTTATTTTGCAGGTTCATGACGAGCTTATTATAGATACGCCTGAAGATGAAAAGGAAAAGGTAAGCGAAATATTGAGCCGTTGTATGCAGAATGTAATGAAGTTGTCAGTTCCTTTGACAGCGGATATTAAGTCAGGAAAGAATTGGTATGAAACAAAATAGTTTTGTAATAGGGCTTACAGGTTCAATAGGTTCGGGAAAATCTGCTGTTTCATCAATACTTGCAGAAAAGGGTGCAGATGTTATAGATGCAGATATGATTTCAAGGGAGATTTTCAATATAGGCGAAAATGCTTATAAAATGGTCGTTGAATCGTTTGGCAAAACAATACTTGCGCAAGATGGAACGATTGATAGAAAGAAACTTGCACAAATAGTTTTTTCTGATGAAAAAGAACTTGAAAAACTCAATAGCATAACGCATCCTGAAATTATTTCAATTATAAAGCAGAGGATTAACGAAAGCGAATGCGATGTAATCGTTATAGATGCTCCGCTGCTTATTGAATGTGAACTCGATAAAATTTGTGATGTTGTATGGGTAGTAACAGCGCCTATTGAAACAAGGCTTGAACGAATAATAAAAAGGGATAACTGTACATTAGCCCATGCAAAGAAAAGAACTGAGTCGCAAATGAGTGAACAGGAAAAAATAAAATATGCAGATGTTTTAATAAATAATGGAGGAACGCTTGAACAACTGCGTGAAATAGTAAATGGAGAATACAAAAAAATCACAAAAATCAGGCAATAAATTGATTGTAATCATAATATGCGTTATGGTCTTTGCTTTGTCAGCAGCATTAATAAAAGTCTTTGTTGTAGATAAAATGATTTATAAGCTTGATTATAAGGATGAAATAATTAAATATTCGGATAAATATGAAGTAGATAGATTCCTTATTGCCGCTATGATACATTGCGAAAGCAGCAATAGGCAGAAGGTTCGTTCATCAAAAGGCGCAGTTGGACTTATGCAGATTATGCCCAAGACGGGTGAATGGATAGCTCCAAAGATAGGAATTGAAAATTTTGAAGAGAATATGCTTGAAAATCCTGAAATAAATATAGAGATGGGTTGCTGGTATGTAAAATACCTGACCGATATGTTTGATGGAGATATTACTAAGATATGCGCAGCATATAATGCCGGTCAAGGTAATGTGAAAAAATGGCTTGAAAACAGCGAATATTGCGTAGATGGAGAGCTTGTTAAAACTCCGTTTAATGAAACAAATGGTTATATAAGAAAGGTGAAAGCTGCCTATGAAAAATACAAAACATTATATGGAACGGAACTCGGTAAATAGGGTTATAGCGGTTATCCTGTGCATGATAATGCTTATGGGAACAGGCTGTTCAAAGCAAGAGGAGCTTCCGCCTACATACACGTTTGTTCCTGTAAATACTGAGGAAGCAGAAATCAAAAACGGTGGTAGCATAACTACATATATTCCCACTAATGCGGATTATTCAGATCCACTCAAGGTAAATACTGAAGAACTTTTATCGTTTTTCTCGCTTATATATGAAAGCCTAATAAGAATAGATGAAACAAATATGATTTCTCCGGGGCTTGCTGAAAACTGGTTTGCTGATGATTCGGGATATTCATGGACTTTCAATTTGAGAAAAGGTGTAAAATGGCATGACGGAAGCGATTTTACATCGGAAGATGTAAAATATACATACGATAGAATTGTAACATTGGGCAATGGGTCATATTACAATTATTGTATGAAGAATATTGAAAGTATTGAAGTAAAAGATACATATACTGTTGAAATCAAAATGAAAAATACAGGATATAATATGCTTTATAGTTTAAATTTCCCGATAGTCAAGGCAAATTCGGAAAACAGCGATAAACCTATTGGCACAGGAGCTTATGAATTTTCTTCGGTTGGTGAAGATGACGGTAAGGTAATCACAATAAATACTAATGAATCATGGTGGCGGCAAAAGCCTATTATTGACGAGATAAGGTTCGTTGAAAGGGATAATAACGAAACTGCACTATCATCATTTGCGGCGGGTCAGCTTGATTTTTTGACGACCTCGCTCGTTTCATCGGGACAATATAGGGAAGAAGGCAGAACGGTTGTAGCTGATGTTTCAACTCAGCTTGCAGAAACAATGCTTATAAATCATAATTCATCTATGCTTCGCAATATTGATATGCGAAAAGCATTAGCGTATGCGATAGATAGGGGAACAATAATAACAAATGTGTATATGAATAAGGCAAATGTTAGCGATGTTCCTATTCCGTCAGATTCATGGACATATGATGCAAACTCAAAGATTTATGATTATAATGTTATTAAGGCAAAAGAAATCCTTGAAAATCTCGGATATAAGGATATTGATGGCGATGGATTTTTAGAAAACGAATCGGGTAATACTGTATCGTTTACATTGCTCGTTAGCGAAACGCTTGAAAACGATACTCGTTTCGAGGCGGCACAGCTTATAAAGGATGAGCTTTCAAAAATAGGCATTAAGATTGAAATTGTTCTTGCGCAATATAAGCTTGGCGATAATAATTCGGAATATACGAGCAAACTCAATAATGGTGAGTTTGACTTGGCACTTGTGGGATTCAATATGAATAGAGATATGGATTTCCGTGAGTTTTTTAGCGAATCGGGAAACAGAAATTTCGGAAGATTTTCAAGTGCAGAGCTGAATGAACGCATAGAAAACATAAATTCTGCAAAGACGGAATCGGGGCTTCGTGAAGCTGCAAGCGCATTTGAAATGCAGTTTATCGAGGAATTGCCTTTTATAATGCTGTATTTTAGAACTGATAGCATAGTATATTCATCAAATATTGGTGGAATTTCGATGACACGAAAGCCTGATATTTATTACAATATAGAAAAGTGGTATATAAATGAATAGAAAAAATCTTATTATTCCAGTAATTATTGCTATTCTTGTAATAGCTCTTGATCAGATAACGAAAGTAATGGCGGTTAATTATCTGACAACATTGCCTTATGAAACACATACTTTAATCGAAGGCATACTTGAACTTAAATATGTTAAGAATTTCGGTATGGCATGGGGTATGATGCAAGGCGCAAGATGGATTTTCATCGCTATAACGATTATTGTGTGCTCTCTCATGGTGTATTTTGTTATAAAAAAGATAAGTTCAATGGATAAATGTATGCTTTATGGACTTACTCTCGTATTTGCTGGCGCAATAGGCAACCTTATTGATAGGTTGTTTCTTGAGGGCGGATTCGTTAGGGATATGATTTATGTTAAAGCTATTGATTTCCCTGTTTTTAATGTTGCGGACAGCGCAGTAACTATTGGTGCAGTTTTGATATTTATTAGCATATTGTTTATGCATGGTTATGAAAGGGTTTTTCCCGAAAAGAAAACAACGGTGGCAAAAGATGAATGACTTTGAATTATCACAAGACGAAGAACTTTTGCAAGACGAAAATGAGATTGTCGTAACAGCCGATGAATCAGGAGAGAGAATAGACGTCTTCTCTGCAAAAGCTTCGGGTGAAACGAGAAATTTTGTGCAAAAACTTATAGATAATAACTGTGTACTTGTGAACGGAAAGACCTGTAAAAACAATTATAAGCTTAAAAAAGGCGATGAGGTGCGAATAACTATTCCTGCGCCTGTTCAAACGGAGCTTGTTGCTCAGAATATTCCCATAGATATAGTGTATCAAGATAAAGATATAGTTGTTGTGAATAAGGAAAAAGGTATGGTTGTTCATCCTGCGCCCGGAAATCCCGATGGAACGCTCGTAAATGCAATAATGTACCATGTAGACGAGCTTTCCGGTATCGGAGGAGAACTAAGACCGGGCATAGTTCATAGAATTGATAAGATGACTTCGGGACTTATTGTAATCGCAAAAAACGATATGGCACATCGTGCGCTCGCTGAACAGATGAAAACGCACGAAGCACATAGAACATATTATGCACTTGTCGAGGGAAATATCAAGGAAGATACAGGAACAGTTGATGCTCCGATTTTCAGGCATCCTACGGATAGGAAGAAAATGGCAATAGTCAAAGGCGGTAGGGAAGCTATAACTCATTATGAAGTCGTTGAAAGATTCGGTGACTTTACGCTTATAAGAGCAAAATTAGAAACAGGCAGAACTCATCAGATTAGGGTTCATATGGCGAGCATAAAACACCCTGTTGCAGGCGATACTGTCTATGGTTCACAAAAACCGAAGCTTGGACTCGATGGACAAGCACTTCATGCTTATGAACTTACTATTACTCATCCGAGAACAGGGGAGAAGATGACGTTTAATGCACCTATGCCTGAATATTTTAAGCAGGCACTTGAAAAATTAAGAAATAGAAAGCAATAGTAATAAAAACAACAATGGTTTTTGCCACTGTTGTTTTTACTTTAATTATTGTCATATGTATCGAGGAAAAAATGTTCTTTGCCGTTTGATTTGTATGCGGGGAAAGTATCAAGGCATACCGAATGAATACTGTTAAAAATACTTTTTTCAATATCCGGATTGTCTTTTCTTAAACGGCGGATTAATTCCTTGATTTCCTGACGCTTTGAATTGCTTATTCCGTTTTCGTCAACTGTTCTGTTTTCAGTAAATCGGCAGGCACATTGAATGAACTCAAGCTCGTTGTATCTTCTCCATGCAATTATGGAATCTTCGTGAATGCAATATAATGGCCTTATAAGCTCCATTCCTTCAAAGTTTTGACTGTGAAGCTTGGGCATCATTGCTTGAAGCTGTGAACCGTAAAACATTCCCATAACCGTAGTTTCGATTACATCACTAAAATGATGACCGAGCGCTATTTTGTTACAGCCAAGCTCCTTCGCTTTGCTGTAAAGATGACCTCTCCTCATTCTTGCGCAAAGATAACATGGCGATGAATCAACGCTGTTTGCAATATCAAATATGTCCGTTTCAAATATTGTTATAGGTATGTGCAGAAGCTCTGCATTACTTTCTATCTTTTCTCTGTTAATTTTGTTATATCCGGGGTCCATGACGAGATATACTGCCTCAAACGGAACATCACTGTATTTGTTTAGCATTTGAATAAGCTTTGCCATAAGCATAGAATCTTTGCCGCCTGATATACATACGGCTATCTTGTCGCCTGCATTTATAAGCCTGTAACGCTTGACCGCTTGAATAAATGGATTCCATATCTCTTTTCTGTATTTTTTGCTTATGCTCCTTTCAACGAGCATATATTTTTCTAAATCTCTTCCCATAAAATACTCCGAAATTCTATTTATTATAACCTATAATGTCCTTTATTACTTCGCCTGCAATTATAAGTCCTACAACTGACGGAACGAATGCGTTACTGCCGGGAACCTGCCTGCGTGCTGTGCATTTTCTAACAGTACCCGGAGGACATATGCAGTTAGTCTTGCAGGATATTGTCATATCTTCAATAGGTTCGAGCGGTTCTTCTTTTGAATATACCACTTTTAACTTTTTTATTCCACGCTTTTTTAATTCCCTGCGCATAACCCTTGCAAGTGGACAAACGCTTGTCTTGTATATATCAGCAACTTCAAACGCTGTGGGGTCTACCTTGTTGCCGGCTCCCATAGATGAAATTATCGGAGTGTTCGTCTTATTTGCCTGCATTACAAGCTCTATTTTCCCGGTTACAGTATCTATGGCATCAATAACATAATCGTATTTTGAAAAATCAAACTGCGAAGCCGTTTCGGGTGTATAAAATGTCTTATATGTGTTTACTTTGCAGTCAGGATTTATATCATATATCCTCTCTTGAGCAACATCAACCTTGTATTGTCCAACCGTTTTCCTTGTTGCGATTATTTGCCTGTTTATGTTCGTGAGGCATACCTTGTCATCATCTATTATGTCTATTTCGCCCAATCCTGAACGAACAAGCGCTTCAACAGCAAATCCACCAACTCCGCCAACGCCGAATACAGCTATACGAGCTGATGCAAGCTTTTCCATA
>CADBRR010000003.1 GCA_902797145.1 uncultured Eubacteriales bacterium
AGAACTGTCAACTGTGCAACGTGACGAAGAATCAATGTTGCATCTGCTGCTTCGATAACACCGTTACCATCAACATCGCCCTTCATACCAACAGGTTCTGCTACTTCATAGATTGCATGGATATCTAAATCTTCATGAACATCAGTAAATTCCTTGTCCCAACCCTTGAAGCTATAACCTTCTACACCAGGAACTGAGGGAGCATATGCAGTACCGCCTTCGGGAACTGTCTGTTCAGCAAGGAGTTCATCATTGAAGCCAAAGAACCTTACTTTAAAGAACTTAATTTCTTCCTCATAAACTGCAACAACTGTTGTGTTATGTGTTACGTTTGTGTATTCGCCTTCCCACTTTACGAACTTATAACCTTCGTGTGTCGGGGGTGTAGGCGGTGTTGCATCCTTGCCTTCTTCAACTTCTACTACTGCGATTTCTTCGCCTGTAAAGCCATCTTTAAATGTTACTTTATATGTAACAGGCTTTACATCGTTTATCATTTCTGTCGGATAACCTTTCCATGTCGGTGTTGTCCAACCATACGATGCTGAGCCATAATAGTAAATCTTAAAGTTAGCTGCTACTTCGTCAAATACGCCTTCGCCAAATGTCCAAGGTGCGCTGCACTTGAAGTATGCCTTGCTGAGTTTTGAGCAACCCATGAATGCGTTGTTTTTGATTTCTACTACACTCATACCAATTGTAACCTTTTCAAGGTTCTTGCAATTTCTGAATGAGCTAATTCCAATGCTTGTAGTTGCATCGCCAATAATAACTTCTTTAAGATTATTAGCACTTGCAAAAGCAGTATCTCCAATAGCAAAAGCATCAGCAATTGTGAATGTCTTATCTGCCTTGCCTGCCGGATAAACTGCAAGGCTTACTGTTGAGAAAAATTCATCAGGAACGTTTTCGTAAACAACGCCATCTTTTGAGAAATACTTTTCTCCGCCGTCTTCAATATTGATTGCCTTGAGTGACTGAACACCAATAAGCAAATCAATACCATATTCTATTGTTGCAGGAAGATTCAAAGTTTCGATTCCATCAACAAAGAACATCATATCAAGACCAACAACAGGCTGACCGCCAAGCTTAGCAGGAACTTTTACTGTCTTTGAGCTTCCGTTATATGAAGATACAAATGCACCAGTACCCTCTTCGATATAATAATCGAAATCGCCTTCTGTTTCACTAATTCTTGCACCATAAGCAAAAACTGATGAAAAGCTTGTTAATACCATCATTGCAACCATAATGATTGCAACAAAGCTGTTTCTTTTCTTGTTCATAGTATTACTCCTCATTACTTTATTTGATTTGATTTTATCACATTTTTATTATTATGTAAATAAAAAAATTCAAATTTTGAAATGCTTTAAATTAACATTCTTTTAGACAAATAATGCCACACCCATTCGGATGTGGCAATTTGATTTTTACTTTGAAATTAAAACTCTGTGATAAGTCCAGCAACGAATCTCAATACCAATGTTGCATCTGCTGCTTCAATTTTGTTATTTATATCAACATCAGCATTGATTGCAGCCTGACCTTCAAGAGTATTAAGCTGTGCTACATGACGAAGAATTGCTGTTGCATCTGCTGCTTCGACTTTTTCATTCAAATCTGCATCACCGAGCAAACCTTCGGGCTTAGCTTCCTCATATACTGTGAAAATCTGCATATGGTGCTTAATTTCAGCAAATGAAGCTGACCAACCAACAAATACAAGACCTTCATGTTCCTTGGGCTTAGGAGCGATTGCTGCCTGACCTTCAACTACATCCTGGTCTGACAAGATTGTACCATCAATGCTGTCTACAAACTGAACATGATAAAGGGTTGTTTCTTCTGAAAGCTGCCATACTGAATGAATGAACAAGTTTGACTGTACATTATGGAAGTCTTTATCCCAACCCATAAAATCATAACCGATTCTTTCAGGGATTTCAGGTTCTACTGCATCTTCACCTCTAAGTACCTGCTGCTGGCTGAGAACCCCGCCATCCCAATTGATGAACATTACTGTGAAGTATTCTTCTGCTGCAAATGAAACATTTGCAAAAACAAGCGGCAAAACAAGCATTATCGCCAAAACGAGTGCAAGTTTCTTTTTCATAATTTTTTATCCTCCCGTTCAAAGATAATTTTTTTCTCTTATATTTTAACACTCAAATAGCATATTTGCAATACAATTATTAAATTTTATACTGTAAATTCGTCCCAATTTTGGGTATATTAATGTTATATTTACAAAACTCATTGAAAATAAAAGAAAGGACTTCGAACAACTCGAAGTCCTTGGCGCGCCCAGCAGAGATCGAATCCACAACCTTCTGGTCCGTAGCCAGACGCTCTATCCAGTTGAGCTATGGGCGCATAAACTGTTTAACTCAAACAGCATATATAATTATATGTGCAAAAATTTGTTTTGTCAAGTGTTTTTTGAAAAAATTTTTATTTTTTTTAATATATTAAAATTGGGGTGCCTTTATTGGCACCCCATGTCGTTACACATTGTAAGCTTTCTAATTAGAATGTAGCAAGCTTAGCAACATAACGGAGAACGAGTGTAGCATCTGCTGAGTCAATAACGCCATCAACGTTTACATCTGCTGCCTTCTTCTGAGCTGCGTTGAGGTTTGTAAGCTTTGCAACGTAGCGGAGAATTGTTGTAGCATCTGCTGTATCTGTTACGTTATCGCTATTAGCATCGCCAACCATAACGAGTGAATCATGATCAACCGGGAGTCTGAACTGTGCTTCGTTCATTGCATAGTCAGCAATGATTACTCTAACCTTATCAGCCTTTGTATCACCGAGATTGAACAATTCGTTACAAACTGCGCCTATTTCATTTTCACCAAAGAGACCATGTGCGAGTGTATCGCCTGTTTCATAGTCCTGAATTTCAACATATGCAACATAACGATTATCTGTGAACTCAATGCTCATCATAATTTCGCCTTCGGGTGAGAGATAGTAATCACAGTTAAGGAGGTCAGGCTGTGTATTGTCGATTACAACAGGAACTTCCCAATACGGTCTTGCGTTCTGATCTGCTGTATAATCGGGTGTATCAAGAGTACCTTCTGCACGAACATAAATCTTTGTTCCTTCAGGAAGTGCCTTGCTGTTTGCATCCGAACCTCTCCATGTACCAATTGCATCGCCTGATGCACCTGCAGGAATTACATACTGAGGCGGATCTACATAGAATGACTTACGAACAAATGAATATGAACGTGAATAGTAGATATCACCTGTTTCAGCGTTTCTAATTGTATATGTAAATGTTCTTGTATTTCTCATAAGACCTGTAAACATAATGTCGATAGCATCAAATCTACCATCCTTGTTTGCAGGTGAGAGTGAAGCTCTATCAATGTTGAACTCGAAGTCTACTTCATCTTTTTCCAACTGATAGGGGTTAATACCAAGCTTGAAGTATCTTCCTGTGCCTGTGATTGATGAACCAACGATGTTTGAATTAGCTACACTACCCATTGTAGTTTCATCATCATAATAGATACCATCGTCAACGATAGGAGCCTGATTCCAGTTGCCATAGAAAGCAATTACAGGAATTGAAAGGTCTACGCTGTCTTCTTCAACTGCATTGAGGTATACGAAACCGTCTACATAAATGCCGTTTTCAAAGTATGTATCCATATATTTTTTAGCTTCATCATTGAGCTTTACATTTACAACTATCTGCTCTGTAGCACCGGGCTGAACAGTTACTCTGTTGTTAGCCTTATTTGTTGTGATTTCAGCATAGTTTGTAAGATCGTAAGGTGTTTCACCCATGAAGTATACATCCCAACCGAAAGCATCTTCTGCTTTATAACCAAGAACTGCAAGTTCTGTGAATACCTTTGTCTTAATATCATATGAGAGAGCCTTATCGCCAAAGTTTACAACATTGAACTTGATTACATATTCGCCTGTCTTTTCCTTGTCACTGCCAAGATTTACAACGGGACGGAAATTGTCATCAACTGTAAGGTAAGCACGTGTCATAAGTGCGCCTGAAACGCTGAGCAAACCTGCGCCCTGCTTTCTCGGTGAGTAAGGAATGTCTTCTTCATAGATTGAAGGAACAGCTGTGCTCATAAGAAGTCTGTTGATAAATTCTGAACGATCGCCATCCTTGATTTCAGGATACTGTTCGTTCATATACTGAGCAAGAACTGCCATAGCGCCTGCAACGTGAGGTGTAGCCATTGAAGTACCGCTCATAAGTTCGTACTTGTTTCCATCTACTGCTGAGTAAATATTACCACCAGGACCAGCCATATCTGGCTTAAGCTTGAAGTCAGGTGATACGCCCCATGATGAGAAGTCAGTAGGTGTGCCTGCGCCAGTGTTATAAATCCAATCGGGTTCTGACGGAATAGTGATGACCTTATTGTCTGTTGCTATCATTGCAAGACCTATTGAATTCAATACTGATACAGCGGGAATCGGGAATGATGAAATCTGCATACGGATTGCACCGGGCTGGTTGTTGTAAACTACAACACCTGCTGCGCCTGCTGCATATGCGTTGTTCATCTTTTCTTCAAATGTAAGTGAACCACGGATAATAAGAGCAAACTTACCTGTGAGATCAAGTCCTTCGAAATCTTCGGGAGCGCCGAGACCAGGAACTACAACATATTCATATGACTTACCGCCGAAGTTTGTAAGAGCCATTTCAGGAGTTACATCAGCTGTTGTATCTTCGTACATATACTTTTCGCCATCTACTTCGAAGTAGATTGAATAAGCCATTGTGTTGTGGATAGCACCAACTGTAAGTGATGTGGGGTATGATCCTGGTGAACCACCGATAGCGTTATCAATGTCACGTGTTCTATTGAGGTTAAGTCCCCACTCATTATTATAAGCTGCTGAATAGTCATTACCCTGTGCAACTGCGAGATCGCAACCTGAAGCACGTACTCTTGCATATACATCGTTAAGGTAATCATCGCCTTCATTTGTGAAGCCTGCATTTGAACCAAGGCTCATGTTGATTGAATCAACACCGAGAATCATAGCATCTTCCATAGCTGCAAGGATGTTGGGAGTTGAAGCACCGCCTGAAGCGAATACTTTACCTACAACAAGCTGTGCATCGGGAGCAATACCCTTGAAGTCCTTACCGTTATTGCCAAGAACTGTGCCTGCGCAGTGTGAACCGTGTGAGTTACCATTTGTGTGGTTTACATCGCAATCGTTCTGTGAATAGTCGAATGCAAACGGAATCTTCTGGCTGATATAAACCTTATCTGTTGTAATTTCTACAGGCCTCTGCTGAGCCTTAAGGTTACCTTCTTTTACGATTCTATCAACATCATCCCATGAAATTTTGGGTTCGGGAGGCATAACATTAAATGCTTCATGATCAAGGTCTGCACCTGTATCAATAACGCATGAAACTGTACCCTTACCTGTGTAGCCAAGAGTATTCCATGCGATATCTGCACCTACCATTGATGTGCTGTTACCCATCTGAGGTTCGTTATACTCTACTGTTTCGGGCTGATTATAAACAACACCGAGATGAGCCTTCATACCAGGCATATTGTTAATTTTTTCGATGTTCTGATATTCAGTCTGGAATGCAAAGCCATTAAGAATAACTGTGTAGTTATTGATGATTTCAAAATTTTCACCATTAAAGAGTTCATTTGAAATCTTTTTACGTGCGCTTTCCTGTTCTACCAAAAGGTTAGCTTCCAACTTTACATCGCCAACGCCATTGACATCAAGCAAAGGTGCGCCTTCGAGTTCAACGATTACATCTACGATATCAGTAGGCTTGTAACCATTATCAACCTGAATGATTGTACCAACCGCTTTATTATTTTCGGTTGCTTCTCTTCTTGTTTCATATTCGCTTGCAAATACAGTTGTGAACGATGTGAGAACCATCATTACAGCAAGAGCAAGTGACAAAACGAGCTTTGAAGTTTTCTTCATATTGGTTTCATCCTTTCCATTTTTTTTACGGAAAACATTATAAATTCCGTTATTGTTTAATTATAAAACGAACTTTTTCTTCTGTCAATAGATGTATATACAGTTTTTTATGCATTTATTCTTATTTTTCGTTTTTTATTGCATATAAAAAACTTGTTTTTTGCCTAATTTCAAGACTTTTTGCCGATTATGCCGATTTTTATATGTTACATTTTGGCATATTTTTTCACATTTGTAAACAAAAAATATTTTTTATTTTTACAATATTTTATTTTGTTCTTGTTATGTGATGCTTTACTTAATTTATAATGTGCAAAAACCGCCGCACAAAATGTGCGACGGATGACAAGTGACTTCGTTTAAAACAAAATTATTTGATTTCAACTGTAGCGCCAACTTCTTTGAACTGAGCTGCGATCTTTTCAGCATCTTCCTTTGAAACGCCTTCTTTGATGGGCTTGGGAGCGCCGTCAACGAGTTCCTTAGCTTCTTTGAGGCCGAGACCTGTGATTTCACGAACAACCTTAATAACCTTAATCTTTTCTGATCCAACTTCCTTAAGGATTGCATCAAATTCTGTCTTTTCTTCAGCTGCTTCTGCTGCTGCGCTGGGAGCTGCTACTACTGCTGTAGCTGCTGCTGATACGCCAAATTCGTCTTCGATAGCCTTTACGAGGTCTGCGAGTTCGAGAACTGTCATGCTCTTGAGTTCTTCAATGAATGTTTCTTTATTGATAGCCATTTTAAATTTCCTCCTGATATTTTTGAAATTATTTTAAATTTAGATTATGCAACAATTATTCTGCTGCTGGTTCTGATTTCTTTGCGATCTGGTCGAGAACGATAGCAAGACCTGAGATAGGTCTCATCATGCTGCCAAGCATCTTTGCGAGCAACTGTTCTCTTGAGGGAAGATCTGCGAGCTTATTCATTTCGTCAGCTGTTGAAAGCTTTCCTTCAATAATACCGCCCTTGATTTCACACTTCTTTATATTCTTAACTGTATCCTTAAGGATTTTAGCCGGTGCTACTGCATCGTTATAACCGAAAGCGAATGCTGACGGACCTTTGAGCATATGCTCGATTTCCTTATCAACGCCAAGTGATTCTGCTGCACGTGATACAAGTGAGTTCTTAATAACTACGTATTCTGCACCTGCTTCACGCATCTTTGCACGAAGAGCTGTATCTTCTTCAACTGTAATTCCACGATAATCAAAGAATGTTACTGACTGTGACTTTTCGATCATAGCCTTGATTTCTTCAACTCTTGCAGCCTTAGCCTCGATGTACTTCATGTTTGCCATGTAGTTTCACCTCCTTGATTTATTTATGGATATGAATTCTTGTTTATTGCGATAAAAATCTACTGCAATAGAAAGTCCTCTGCCTTTCGAGCAGAGGACGATATCACACTAACATATCAATACAAGGTATTTACCTTATTTTTTCTGTCTCGGGTGGATATTTAAGCGGAAACCGCACCAACTGTCTATGGCAGTATTCAATTCTTACCTACTATACCACATCAAAATGCGGTTGTCAACACTTTTTTCTATATTTATTGGATTAATGCTTGTTAAAATTCAAATTAGAACTTCATGCCGTTGAACTTTACGCCAGGACCCATTGTTGTTGATACAACGATGCTCTTGAGGTAAGTTCCCTTAGCTGTTGCAGGCTTTGCCTTGATGATTGCATCCATAAGTGTTGAAAGGTTTTCTTCAATCTTATCAGCACCGAAGCTTACCTTACCAACGGGGCAGTGTACGATACTTGTCTTGTCAACTCTGTATTCAACCTTACCTGCTTTAATATCAGCAATAGCCTTTGTAACGTCCATTGTAACTGTACCGCTCTTGGGGTTAGGCATCAAACCCTTCGGACCGAGTACACGACCGATACGGCCAACAACGCCCATCATGTCAGGTGTTGCTACGCAGACATCGAAATCGAACCAGTTTTCTGTCTGGATCTTCTTTACGAGATCTTCATCGCCTACGTAATCAGCGCCAGCTTCCTGAGCTTCCTTAGCCTTTTCGCCCTTTGCGAATACGAGTACACGAACCTTTTTACCTGTACCATTGGGCAATACTACTGCGCCACGAACCTGCTGGTCTGCATGACGAGGGTCAACGCCCAAACGGATTGATACTTCTACTGTTTCATCGAACTTAGCCTTTGCTGTCTTGAGAACTGCTTCGATACCTTCTCTGGGATCGTAAAGCTTCTGTCTGTCGATCTGCTTAAAGCTGTCCTGATATTTCTTACCATGTTTCATATTTATTTCCTCCTTGTGGTAGTATCGGCATTATGCCTCCCACGTTCTCTGATAAATCACAATTTGCCTAAATTAGTCTACGACAACAATACCCATGCTACGAGCTGTGCCTGCTATCATGCTCATTGCAGCTTCCACGCTTGCAGCGTTAAGATCCTTCATCTTCAACTCAGCAATTTCTTTAACCTGAGCCTTTGTGATGTTAGCAACCTTATCTCTGTTGGGTCTGCCTGATGCTGTTTCGATACCGCAAGTCTTCTTAATAAGAACAGCTGCCGGCGGTGTCTTTGTGATGAAAGAGAATGAACGATCCTGATAAACCGTAATAACAACAGGAATAATAAGACCTGCCTGTTTTGAAGTACGTTCATTGAACTCTTTGCAGAAGCCCATGATGTTTACGCCGTGCTGACCGAGAGCCGGACCTACAGGTGGTGCAGGTGTAGCTTTGCCGGCAGGAATCTGCAGCTTAATATAGCCTGTAATCTTTTTAGCCATTGATTTAACCTCCTAAAAATAATGTGGTGCGAGCGGGTTCTGATAGTCTCCTTTTCGCTTTCCTAAGCTGAGAAAATCTCCCTCCCACTATGTCAGTCCCCTTAATTAAGGGATAACAAACATGATTGTAACTTAAAACTTTCTGACCTGATTGACCGATATTATTTCATTTTGCGTATTGCCGCATAATCCAAATCGGTCGGTGTATTTCTTCCGAAAATAACTATGTCTATCTTAGCTTTCTGTGCCTTGTCATCGAGTGAAAGAACCTTGCCTGTGAAGCCATCGAACGGACCTGAAATAATTTCAACCGTTTCGCCAACTTCAACATCGAGCTTGATATTCAATCTTTCAACGCCCATCTGAACAACTTCTTCATCGGTAAGCGGAGTCGGGTTAGAAGAATCCGCTCCAACGAATCCCGTAACACCTCTTGTATTCCTAACAACGTACCATATTTCGGGCGTCTGTATCATCTTAATCATGACATAACCCGGGTAAACCTTGCGCTGAATCCTTTTGCGTTTTCCGTCCTTGACCTCGATAACCTCTTCAACAGGAAACATTATATCCTGTATCATATCGTGCAAGCCAAGATTTTCGACAGTTTTTGTCAGGTCTTCCTTAACCTTATTTTCATACCCTGAATAGGTATGAACAACATACCATCTTGCTTCCTCAGTCATAAATTGACAGCTCCATCTGTGCGCTTACGCACCGATATTGATGCTTGAGAGCAAGCTGAGACCCTTGCCGAAGACGAAATCAAGTACGCCAATAACAATAGCAAAGAGTGCAACAACAACTATAACAGTAATTGTTGTGTTCCTCAAATCCTTCGGAGTCGGCCATGTAAGTTTTTTTACTTCACTGTAAACATCCTTGCAGTACTTTGCGAATCTCTTGAAGATATTGGGTTTCTTTACTTTTTCCTGCTTCTGTACGTTCTTGTTTTCTTTCTTTGACAATTCAACATTTTCTTTCTGTGCCATAATATGCCCCCCTGAACTAATAGTTTCAAGTAATCTTTATCAGATTACTTTGCTTCCCTATGAACAGTGTGCTTGCGGCAGAAACGGCAGTACTTGTTGAACTCAAGACGATCAGGGTCGTTTTTCTTATTCTTGAATGTATTGTAGTTTCTCTGCTTACATTCTGTGCATGCCAATGTGATTTTAACGCGCATTATATTATCCTCCTTACTCAATTACCTGCCGGTAAGTTCCCATTTACCGACATTCTCAAGCTGATTACCTACTGTAGATAATCATTTACTCCAATAAATAACCATAGCAAATAAAGCCCCCTTGCAGGGGTTTGCCTTATAACTTTAACATATCGAGCGGGAATTGTCAACTTTTTTTTGAAAATTCCGCTACTTTTTTAAATAATATACTTATTATAACTTTTAATTACAGCCTTACCCTAACCCAGAACCCGGTTCCGTCAATGGAACGCACAAATCTTGTGAACCCTGCGCTCATAGCGTGGTTTTTATTTGAAAAAATACCGGGTAACGCTTCTATTATAAACTTATTTTTTCCCCTTGTAAAGTGTCCAACAAGATAGAACTTGTCGTTTTCCCTGCCATATTCGACCTTTTGCCAGCTCGAACCCGGAAAAACAGACGGAAATGGATTTTTAATATTGTTGTTGTTTGAACTATTCTTATCATCTTTCTGAACTGTAACTTCCGTATGTCCCTCTTCAATCGTATCTTTAATCGTATCTTCAAGCAAATCTACTTCCTCTTCAACCTTGTCAGGGAACAGGCTTTCGGCTTTAGATAGAATATCTCCGAGCATTTTAGAATGAACCTCCTTTTCAGGTTCTTCCCCTTTTATTTCATTTGCTTTTTGGAATAAATCAATCGAGCTATCCCTACGTTTACCGCACATAATAAGCACATCTTCATCAAAAATGAAAACTGCCTCAATTTTTTCAGGAACGATATTTTGATTAAACGCAATAGTGAGCGTATTTCCAAGCCTGCCCTTAACCGTTACATCATCAGATACAGCAAAAATAGTTTTTCCTGCAAGAACAGGAGCATTTCTTGAAAGAATACGCATTTTATTGCGTTCAATCATCGCTGTTGCAACCATAGAATTACCTTTTAATATAATCATTTTATTATTCATTGTACAATTCTCCGGAATTTATGTTATAATATAAATAGTATGTTTTTAATTCGGAGGTATTACATGAAGCTTGATATGAATTCTATTGATGAAAACGGAAAGACTCTTGCGCAGTTCTTATCCGAATATGATCCTGATAGATATCGTCATCCATCTGTCACAACAGATATAGTAGTTTTTACAATGGTTGAAAGAGAAGGCGGATACGACCTTGCAGTAATGCTTATAAAGAGAAGAAATCATCCGTTCGTTGGCGGCTGGGCATTGCCGGGCGGTTTTGTAGAATTTGATGAAGAAGTTCTTGACGGCGCAAAGCGTGAACTTAAAGAAGAAACAGGCGCTGACAACATAATTCTTCGTGAAATTGGTACGTTCAGCAAAGTTGACAGAGATCCACGCACGAGAATCATAACAGTAGGTCATTACGGATTTGCACCAATAGGCACGCTTGATGTAAAAGCTGGCGATGATGCATCAGATGCAAAACTTTTCTCGATAGGAATCGACCTTGTTTCATGCTGTGCATCAGCGGAAGTTTATAATATCGAGCTTGTATCGGATATATTCCTTTCTGTTCGTTCAAAGCTTCGTTTTGACGAATTTGGCTGGTATACGGAGAATATAGAAGAAGGAAGCCTTGCATCGGATCATTCTCAAATACTTTTTACTGCAATATATAACGCATTTTTAATGCCAAGAAAACGCCTTGCAAGATTATTATCAGGCGGAAGGCAAGAAATTGAAGACGATATTATTGAAGCACTTGATAGAACATTCGAGTGTTTCCCCTATAGACTTAACAGAATCGAGGACTGAATATGAACGAACTTATGCTTGAATTGCTCAGGAAAGCGAGAAGTGACGAATCGCTTAAGCAAAAGCTTATCGACACGCAGAATAGCGCAGAACCTATGGCTGAATTTTGCCGTATAGCAACTGAGGCAGGCTTTGAAATGACGGTTGGCGACCTGCTCGGATTCGGTCAGGAATACAGCGACAATATGCTTAAAAGCTGTAATGGTGGCGCAACTTATCCGTTTGATTATCTTGATGATGCGTACGATATGTTCTTTGCTGCATTATGATAAAGAGCGGTGAAATTATAGAGGATTTGCAATATAAAGGGCTTAAAATACTGAGGCGAAGCGATAAATTCAGTTTTGGAACGGATGCTGTTTTGCTCGCTTCGTTCGTGCGTTGTTATTCAAAAAACAGGGTTGCAGATTTAGGAACAGGCACAGGAATATTGCCAATACTTGTAAACGGCAGGACAGGCGCATATGTTGATGCGTACGAGATACAGCAGGAACTTTGTGATATGGCGGAGCGTTCCGTTATTATGAACGGTCAGGACAAAATTCGCATAATCAAACAGGATATAAGAACGCTTAAAAGACCTAATATTCCTTATGATGCAGTAATGTGCAACCCACCATATTATAAATCCGGCGAAAGAAGTGAAAACGATAGTCGAGCCATAAGCATACATCAGGATACTTGTTCAACAGATGATGTTGCAAGGGCAACAAGCATTATTCTTAAAAGTGGCGGAAATGCTTTTATAGTGTATCCTGCGACATCGTTTTTAGATATCATAGAAGCTTTCAGGAAGCATTCGCTTGAATTAAAGAGAATAAGGAGCGTATGTTCTGTAAGAGGTAAAGCTCCATACCTTATGCTTATGGAGTTTAAAAAGGATGCAAAAAGCGGACTTATATGGGAGAACGAGCTTGTAATAAACGAAGAAAACGGCAATATGAGTGAAGAAGCAAAAAGGATTTATCACATATGTGAAGATTGATTAATTGAAACGAGGTAAATATGATTGAAAATAAACTATATCTCTGTGCAACACCCATAGGCAACCTTGAAGATATAACGCTCAGGGTATTGAGGGTATTAAATGAAGTTGACTTCATATATTGTGAAGATACCAGACATACGCTTGGACTTCTCAATCACTTTGAAATCAAGAAACCGCTTATAAGCTGCCACGAACATAACGAGCTTACACGAGCGCAGGAGGTTATAGATAAAATCAATTCGGGCAGCAGCATAGCGTTCGTATCAGATGCAGGAATGCCTGCAATTTCAGACCCCGGCGCAAGGCTTGTAACTGCTTGCATAGAAAGCAATGTTCCATTTGAAGTTTTGCCGGGCGCATCGGCAGTTTTACTAAGCGCAATATATTCGGGGCTTGATTGTAACGAATTTATGTTTATAGGTTTCTTATCACGCATAAAAAAGGAGCGAAACGAGAAGCTTAAAGAGCTAAAAAATGCAAAGCAGACGATAATTTTCTATGAAAGTCCTTTGCGTGTAAAATCAACACTTTCCGATTTATACGATGCTTTCGGGGATAGACGCTGCGCAGTTGTAAGGGAACTTACAAAACTGCACGAGCAAGCTGTTCGTGGAACAATAAGCGAGCTTATTGAGCGTTACAAGGACGAACCGCCTCGTGGCGAATGCGTTATCGTGCTCGAAGGCGCAAAGGAAGTTATAGAAAAAAACGAACAGGGCATTGAAGAAATAATTAAAAATATGCTCGAAAGTGGAATGAGTGCAAAGGATGCCGCAAAGGAAGCCGCATCAATAATGAATGTTTCAAAGAACGAAGCATATAAAATAGCCCTTGAATTAAAAGCGTAAAAAAATAAATTCTATAAATAATAAATTCATCATATGATTTCCAAGAGGAGTGATTTTATATGATGAATTTTTTATGGGCAGGAATGATAATAATTTCTATAATTTCATCGCTTTCAATCGGAGACGGTGACGGAATAATAAACGCAATGACGCAGGGAGCATTAGACAGCGTAACGCTAATAATTCAGCTTGCAGGATCATATATGCTGTGGATGGGGCTTGTAAACATTGCAAAAGAAGCAGGGCTTATGGAAAAACTTGCAAACATAATGAAAAAGCCATTGAGTAAACTTTTCCCCGATTCACGTTCTGCGGTTGCGCCAATAACGCTGAATCTAACAGCAAACTTCCTTGGCATAAGCTCTGCCGCAACACCGTTCGGGCTTGAAGCTATACAGGAACTTCAAAAATCAAACATTGATAAAACGACAGCAAGCGATGATATGTGTATGTTCATATGCTTGAACGCATCTGCTATAGAGCTTCTGCCGACTACTGTTATGTCGTTGAGGGCAGCGAGCGGTTCAAATCAACCGCAAAGCATAATTTTACCTGTATTTGTTTCATCAATTGCATCGTTTTTGTGTGCAATGATACTATGTAAGGTATTAAGGAAGCGATGAGCTATTTTTTACCAATACTTATTGCTCTGCTAATCATTTATGCGCTAATTAAAAAAGTAAATGTTTATTCTGCCTTCGTTCGTGGCGCAGGGAACGCATTGCCTGTATTAAAGGAAATAACTCCGCTCATATGCGCAATAATGATTTCATTAAGCCTTTTAAGAAGTTCAGGTGCACTTGAAATAATTACGAATATATTATCTCCACTACTTAACACGCTCGGTATAGATAAAGAAATAGCACCTTTATTTATATTAAGACCATTTTCAGGAAGCGCATCGCTTGCATTGTTAAGCGATATATTCAGTCATTATGGTGTTGATACGTTTATCGGTTTTTTGTCGTCAATAATGATGGGGTCAACAGAAACTATATTTTACACAATAGCATTGTACTTTGGCGCAGCAGGAATTAAAAAAACACGTTATGCCGTCCCGGTCGCCTTGATTAGCAGTATTGTAGGCGTGTATGTTGCAGTTATTGTAGCAAAATATTTGTTTTATAAGTAATGTTTGCATTTTTCTGTGATGTGTGGTATACTTTGTAAAATAATATTTTTAAGGAGGCAATATGCAGGTCGATGTAGTTTTGAAAAACAGCAAGCTGCTTGATAACCGCCTTGCAGGAAGTACTGTTATTGTAATTGATGTGCTGAGGGCAACTTCTGCTATAATATGGGCAGTTAGGAATGGCGCATCGCAGGTAATACCGACAAAAGAACCGGGTGAGGCGACTGATATTGCAGGCAGGCTCGGCATAAAGGATTGCGTTTTGGCAGGTGAAAGGGGCGGAATAAGAATTTCGGGATTTCAGCTTGGTAATTCGCCTCTTGAGTTTACCGAAGATGTTGTAAAGAATAAATCCGTAGTTATAAGTACTACAAACGGAACGAACACTATAACAAACGTTCGCAACGCATCAACGCTGCTCATTGGTGCAATAATAAACAGAACAGCAGTTGCAAAAAAGGCTGTGGAATCCGGTGGTGACATAATTATAGTTTGTTCTGGAACTGATGGTAACGTGTCGGCAGACGATATGTGCGCAGCAGGTTCAATCCTCGCAGTTTTGAAAACGCTGCTCCCTGAAGATACATTCTATACGGATTCAGCGCTCGTGTGCGAAAGGTTGTTTGAGGATCACATAAACGGAACGTTTGATATAGCGGATATTTATCACTATAAAAGGCTTAAAAAGTTAGGATTTGTCGATGACCTCAAATTCTGCTTTGAACTCGATAAAACAGACGTTGTTCCATATTATAGCAACGGAATAATAAAAGGATAAGGCGTTTTGCCTTATCCCATTTTTTACAATTTATTTATCGAACACGATTTTTTGCGTAAAAAGCCTTCCGTAATATTTTTGCGAACCGGCAGCATAAATCACGAAATTCTTTTCAAACTCGTCCATAAATGCAAGAGTTGATTCAAGAGTTCTAAACATATTATCTGATAAATCTGCATTATCAATATATATTATGAACTTGTACGGTTGAACGCTTATCTCATCAATAACATCAATTATATTTCCAAGATATTTCCCGTCAAAAACGACAACACGGGCATCTTTAATTTCGTTTGCAATAAGCGCAATCTGCCTGCTTTTTGCAAACGCATCATCGCCCAATAAAAGAACGTTCTCTATCTCGCCATCTTTTATGAACGAGTTTGCAAGCTCGTAAAGCCTTGCGTTCTCATCATCGTACATATAATCCGCTGAAACTCTGCCAAGTCTAAGCGGTTCAATGCCATCTTCACCATAGGAGAAAATTCTGTGCCTTATGAATTTGCCCGAACCACATTTATCGTATAATGCCCTTAACAGCTTTATGTTATCGCCCCAAGACTCATTGTTCATAAACGCAATATATGTATCGTTGAACACGGAATCGGTTGCATAATCGGTCAAAAACCGATTGGATTCATAATAATCTAACGATTGAAGGTCAGGAATTTCATAATCATCATCATTAAACCTTGAAAACCAGTAATCAATAACATCGTCATCAAAGAGGCACATCTGTGATAGAAAATCCATATCACGCATCATAGCATCTTCGAGCGCACCGTCATTTTGAGCGATAAGCGCAGAGCGTGAGAAAATGTTATCGCTTTCGAGAAGCTCGAAAAGTATGTAATCTTTCCACAAATTACCGGAATTTTTCCTTGATGGGGACTCTATGAGCATTTTGGTTAAACGGTGATATTGCTTTATAGCCTCATCTGAATTACCGTTTTCAATAACATCTGCAAGGCATCTAAATTCTTTGAGCGGACCGAAATCCAGCATATATGAAAATATGCACAGGCTCGATGAAATATCCTTAAAAGCCTTCGTAGTATAATCTTCAATATCTTTCTTGTAACTCATATAGTCTCCCTATGACAAATTAGTGTTCCCTTGTAGATAAAATTTTTAGTACGTTTACCCTATTCATAATTGAAACCGCAATCATACAGCCTACAGCATAGCATACAAAATATCCTAAAACTGCTATAATCTGCATACTTGTAAGCGTTCCGTATATTATTATACCTATTATAACACCGAGTGCGCTTCCAATCAAGCACAATATCATCTGTTCAAAGAAAAACATTATAAATGTCTTTATCTTACCCGAACCGAGCGAACGCATAACTGCAAGCTCTGCCTTTCTCGTTCTCGTGAGCAGGTATGATGAAACAAATCCGATTATAACGGTCAGCGCATAAATTACAGGGCTTAACGTGTTCATATAATCAACGTGCTTTGAAATGTTGTTTACGCTCGAAGCAAGACCTCCGTCATTTATCGCAATATAGCGAACCTGCCTTAAATCGCTGCTGTAACCCAATTCGTCAAGCTTATCCTTGAACTTGTTAATCTCTCTATTGTCGTTGAGCTCGAACATAGCCGATGAATATGCAGGAACGAATACAGAATATTCAAATTCTTCACCGGTCCATTCATCTGTATGCTTCATTTTAACTTCAGCAGTTTCAAACCATTCTACATTGTAATTTGCATATTGTGACGACCAGCCTGCGGCATATTGGAATAATCTATTACCTGTTGCAAGCGGAGCATAAATGTTCATATTTCCACTTTCGCTCTTATAGCTACCTGCAATCTTGATTCTAAAGAAATATTCTCCATATCCCTTGGGAATAATATCACTTCCCCTGCCTATCCAACTCGGCTGGAATTTAATAGAATCAAGCACTATTTCATCGCCGTAATTGAGTTCATATCTTCTCATAAGCAGGTCGGGAACAATACAGATGTTATCGTTTCCTAAAAACATCGACTCATCAAAACCATCTGCATACGTAACTTCAAGCGGAGCCCTGTTAAGCCTTTCGGGGTTATATTGCAGGCTGTCAATGAACATTATGTCGCTGAGCTTTGAATTTACAAGCGACTTTGTAATAACCTTTATTTCATCTCGTCCGGGATTAGCAAGTTCATTTAATTCATGGTCATAAACGTTAAATTCCGTTTCGTTATCGCCCTTATAAACACCCTTGTAAATATATTTGTAGCTCTTCATAAGGTGCGTTGCGCTAACAAATCCGCTTTCTTGTATATCATTAATGCTCGTTGCAGGTATACTCAACCCTGTTGTGAGCTTGCCCGAATAGTTAGTGAAATAAATCATTACATTTGCATTTTTGTATATATCGTCAATCTGCTTTAAATACCCCGATTGAATGCCAAAGAACACTACCATAAACACAACAAGTACGAGCGATACCATAGGCACAATAAAGCTCTTTGCACCGTTTCTCCATATCGAAATGAACGATTGACGGAAAGCCCTTGAAAGTGCTGTCATACGTTCTGAAAGCGTCATACGCTTTTCTCTGCCCTGAACAAGTATTTTCCTTGCGCTGATGAGCGAGAATATAATCGCAAGCGCTATAATGCTTAATGCAACATATGCCATAATCAAAATCGGCGTTTCAAATCGTGGTGATTCAGGTTCAACAGTAGAACCGATATATAAATCGCTGTATCTTAAATCTGCACCGCCTTTTGAAAGCGCATTCTGATAAACCATATCAGTTATTTCGTCAGATGTAAATATTCCAACTCCAAATCCAATGCAGGCAGAAATTACAGTAATAACGAGTACGCCTATAAGCAAATATCGCCTCGTTTCAGACTTTGTCGTACCGAGAATACGCATAGTCCTTACGCTCTGCTTCTGCTTAGCTATAAACATATATGCAAATAACACGAGTATTGCAACCGTGCTTAATGCACAAATCGCAGATATGAGAACTGCTGTTTCCCTCATCGAATTGAGCGTACCTGCAAGCTGGGCATAACCTCCGTCATAAACTGAAATTCGCATAGCTTCAGGAAGTTTATCCCTTATATGAGCAAAATACTCTTCAGCCGTTCCGTTTTTAAGTGTTATGTTTGCAATATTATATGAAATAACAGGATCAGTATCGTCCATCCATTCAGCTTTGGGGATATAAACATCAATTTCCTCTATCCTCGTTGACTTATATATTCCAACTATCTCGTATTCAGCTTCTTCTAAATAGCCCGTCCCGTAAGTATAACTCTGTTCCATCATCGACCAGTACTCGCTGCCTTTGCGAAGCCTTAAAGTTATCTTGTCGCCAATACCAACTTTGAGCCTTTTTGCAACTGCATTGTTTATTATTACAGACTTTTTGCCGGAACTATATTCTTCTTGAGTAAACTCCCTGCCTTCTTGAATTATATAATCCTTATGCTCAAATTTAGAAACAGTATTGAGGTCGTTTACAGCGTAAACCCTCAATGAATTATTTACTTCTTCATATTCCTTTGCAGCCTTTTCAAATGACTCGTTAAAGTAAAAGTCTGATTGATGAGCTTTGTTTATAAGCTCTTCAGTATCGAGATGTCGAACATATTCGGGAAGATAATCGTTTCTATCAGCATCATGGCCCCAATAATAACCCGATACAGCGAGTGTTTGATAAAATGTTTCATACCTATCGTCCTGTCCCCATGTAAACGGCTTTATAAAGAATGTCGGCGCACTCTTTGTATCGTTCATTTCACCATTTGCAATATATGTACAGTTATTTTCGAGGGTAAATGCGTAATTGCCATTCAAATGGTAAGGATCATCGCCTATATCAACCCTTGGTACAAAAACCCTTATAACCATTCCTTTATCAAACTTCTTTGCGTTCTTATATGTATAAATAGGATTTATAACCTTTGCAAGTCCATAAAATACATAATCTTCATAGCCATTGTCGCAGAACTCAAGCCCCTGAGGAACAGCATTTTCATAATCGTATACAGTTACCATTTGGAACGCAAGAACGAGTTTATTTGCGTAAGGCGAATCAAGCTTATATTTGTCATTCGGAACAAAATCGTCAATTCTGCCCGAAAAAGCCTCGAACCTATCTATGTTTTCAACATATTCTTCATTTTCAAACACGGAATAGTCAAAGTCTTTCATCGCAATAGCGAAGTTAGGATCATACATACCTATTTCATCAGGATAGGTCGCGCCAACATATTCTATGTTTGCAATAGTTTTATATCTCTCGTCTGCCTCCTTGAGCGTTTGAACGGAACTTCCCCATATGCCGACCGATAAGCACATAAAGGCAGTAATAATTATTATCAGCATAGAAAAAAGTGTCGTTTTACCGGGCGTTCTCACTATGCTTTTTATACTGTTCTTGAAAATCATATAATCATTGCTCCTTTTCGAGCGTAAGCACACCATCGCTCATTTTATAAACGACATCCGATTCATCTGCAATAGAATTATCATGAGTTACGATTATAACACAGTATTTTTTATCGTGCGCAAGCTCTTTCAATATTTTTATAACGTTTCTGCCGTTTTCAGTATCGAGATTGCCTGTCGGTTCGTCAGCAAGGATTATTCTCGTGTTAGATGCAAGCGCCCTTGCAATGGCTACTCGCTGCTGTTCGCCACCGCTCATCATCGTAGGATAACGGTTGCGTATAGATTCGGGAAGACCTACGCTTTCAATCATATCCTCAGCCTGCTTGCGTGCATTTTTCGATTTTTCGCCATGCATTTCGATAGGATACATAACGTTTTCTACCGCTGTAAGCAAAGGCAAAAGATTAAAGCTCTGATAAATTACAGCAACATCATCACGCCTATATCTGTCACGATTAAGCTTTGCTGTGCTTTCGCCATTGAATAGTACATCGCCCGTTGTCGGCAAATCAAGCCCTGCAAGCAATGAAAGCATAGTTGTTTTACCGCTTCCGCTCTTACCGATTATCGCATAAATCTTGCCTGTTTCAAAATCGCATGAAACATTCTTAAGCGCATATGTTATCTGATACCTGTTCCTGTAATTGTAGGAAACATTGTCAAGCGTTAGTATTCCCATAATCTATTATTCCTCCTGATAAAAGTTTCATTTTTAATTAGTTTAATTTAATTCTACAAGTTAAACAATTTAAAGTCAATAATTTGTGCATTTTGTTAAAACAAATTTTACATATTATTCTTCCGGTATGTCGTTCGTCCCTAAAATCGTCACTATTATAACATCACCGTCATCAACATAAACAACATTAAAAAGATATTTGTCAACTTTCTCCTTATCTGCATCAGGTTCTAAATATAATTCAACTGAGTTTTGCGCTATTGAAATTTTATAAGATTCTATTCCCATTGAATGTAAAGCCTTTTCGTTGTCAGCAATCTTCAAATACATTGCTTTTAGCTCCATATATGAATTTTCACACGGGAAGAACGTCATATGTTTAACATCACAAATGTGCGCATATTCAAGTGAAGTCGCCCTGTTTTCTTCCGTATTTTCAACGAGCCCACACTTGATTTCATCGTTTTTTTCATCATATGTACAACCACCGAACCACGTGTAATCGTTCTTTGCCATAAGGTTTGTTATCTGCGCTGCCTGTTGCCTTTTTTTGCCAATATTTATTGAACTCATTTTTTCCGACCCGGAATTACCATCAGAACCATCATTTTTTATAAGCCATGAACCACCTACCGAAATCAACAATACAGCAATAACCGCACACGCAGCAACTATTCCATATCGCAATATATTCATATGAATTTTTGAGTTAGAATTATATTCTTCTGCTTCGCAAATCAAATCATCGCTTAAATCGCCAATTGCTTCCGATAACTTATCTTTTTTTGATTTGTTCATATAGTATAACCTCTTTCTTCAAGATATTTTTTAAGCCCATTGCGTAGCCTTACGAGCCTGACCGATATGGTTTTTACACTTAAGCCAACCCTTTTACCAATCTCATCATAGCTATCTAAAAACCAATACCGCCTCACGAATATCACCCTGTTTTCCTTGCTTTGGAGTGATAAAAATTCCTCAATAATGTTTGTTAGTTCCTTTGATGAAATAATATGTTCAATGTTCGTTTCATCAGGTATAATTTCCGAAATTTCATCAAGCGATATTGAATAGTTGCTCTTGCGTTTTAATGCAGAATTGTTTTTGTATTTATTGAGTGAAATATTCCTTGCAATCCTGCACGCATAGGAAAAAAGATTTTCAGGTCTTTCAGGCGGAATATTGTTCCATAACGCAAGATATGTATCAGATGCGCATTCTCCTGCATCTTCGTGCGAGCCTGTAATGTTGTACGCTATAGACTCAAACAGCCTTCCATACTTGTTTTTTATCTCATTTATTCCTTCTTCGTCACGGTTAAACAGCAATTCTATTATAATTTCATCATGCACAAAATCACACTCCCTCTTTTCCCCTCAATTATATACTACAAAATAAGTTAGGAAAACTACAAAATATTGCAAAAAATAAAACTATGGCTTATAATTATATAAAATCAATATTGAGGGGATAAAATAATGTTTGGTTTTAAAAAGAAAGATGAAGATAACGGTATAATAATCCTTAACAAAACAAGGCCTAATGAATGCGGCGGAACCGATGCAACGCTCGATACGAAAGCTCCAACTCAGATTTTATCAAACGAAATGATATTGTTTAACGTAACATCAAAGTTAGGATTTATTATAAACGAACCGATGAACAGATTTGATTTTATATCCGCTTTCGCAATACCGGCAAAAAGTGGTACATTCTTGTTTTTAGAAATAAGAGGCAACGAAAGTTTTCAAAAATGGGCACTAGTTAAAAATGATATATTTGCTGAACTCGCAGCGCTTGTAAATTCGCACGAAATCGCAAAGAACAATGGGCTTTGCGCTAAAACGCACGGACTTCCAGATAACTTTGGTGGAACAATAGATATAACATATGCAAGCGGGGAAAAGATTTATATAAGCGATAATCGTGCGCCGATAATAGGTATTGAAACAGCAAACGAAATTTTAAAAATATTTACATCGGCTATGAACAATGAATGTGTAAGTTTGCCCGATATATCGACTTTAAAGCAAATTCGATTTTATGAATACACAAAGGAAGACGATTATTCGGAGGCTGTTTTAACAATATTAGATGATGGAACAGGCATAAATAAAAAGCGTGCGCAGTACGAAGATGCGCAAATTTTTGAAAGTGAATCTCAAGTTGATAAAGAAACTATTGATGCAATAAAGAAAAATATATCAAACTGCGGTATGCTTGCGTGGGAAAATATCCCTGTATTGAGGAAAAAATCTTTTGGCAGTAGTAAGACCGAAACATTCATTTTTGACGGTGACATAGCTATCGAAATTACAGAGCATATTGATTTACCGTATCAGATAAGCAGAGGCTTTTTCAATATCGAGCTTGAATTGACGACAAAACATTGAAAGCAGGTGCAATATGTTATTTAAATCTAAATCAATAAGCGAACTTAACGGGGCATGGGAAGAACCCGGAGTTATAGGGAGAAGAATAGAGATAGACTCGGATAAAATAGTCATTTTATGGAGGGGTTCGCCGGTGCTTGAAACAAAGTTCAGGTCTGTTAAAAGGGAAGATTATTCTACGCTTTATCTTCAGCAAAACGGGCTTCGTTATAAGAATGCTAATTATGAATATGCCCAAATTAAGGAAATTAAATTTATAAATGATACGCTTGAAATAAAGGAGCAGTTTCCAATTTCAGGCGAATCAAAAGCGACATTGAAAAAGACAAGCAATACCCGTTATGGAGATTACGATATAGACGATAGCATTTTAGAGGAAATAAAAGGCATATGGAAAAGCCAAGACGGTTATTTTGAAATTAAAATAAATAATGACGAACTTTCGTTAAATGGCAAAAAGACAAATATCCACATTCTAAGATCAAGAAGTGAATATGAGCCTTCAAACCGCTATATAATTGCAGATGTCGATCCTTCGGTCGATGGTTTTCAGGGATTCACACGATTTATATACGAAAATGGAATTTTATCAACAACAATGATAGTTTTAGATGCAGGGACTATTGAATATATATTTCAAAAAGTAAAATAAAACAAAATTGCCTTGAATCGGTTCTTTGTCCGATTCAAGGCATTATTTATATTATTTCAAGTTTTTTTCTGCCCATGAAGCTATTGTTTTTTCAGATTTTGCAGCATCAGCGCCATGAATTGCAAGACCTTCGCCTACTTGAGCGCCCTTGCAGTATTTTTTAAGCGCCTGCGGTGCGCCTGCAATACCGCTTCCCTCGTGCGTCATTACAGGAAAAACGTTCTTGCCTGTAAAATCGAGCTTTTCAAGCTGTGTGAATATAGCGCAAGGATATGTTCCCCACCAGCACGGACCTGCAACAACGATGTTATCATATCCGCTTATGTCTGTTAAACATTCTTTGATTTCAGGTCTTGCGTTTTCACGAAGCTCTGCCTTTGCTTCCTCTATGCAGGTCATATAGCTTTTTGAATATTCCTTTACTGTTTCAACCTCGAATAAATCAGCGCCAACAGCATTCTTTATGTATTCTGCTACAATCTCAGTGTTTCCCTTTGAAAGATTTTTTAAACCACCGTTTACGTAATTTTCACCCTCGCGTGAATAATAAATAACAAGATTCTTCATTGTTTTTCCTCCTATATAGATAATATTCCATGTATTCCGTCACACGTTAATTTGTCGGAAAGCTCGATAAGTTTGTCAACTTCCACTTGCTTTCCAGCCTCTACCCAGTGACGATATATATTTACATTTATTGAATTTATGTGTTCAATAAGAATGCCTCTTGTAAATTCATCAAGCTTTTGATACGCTTGCGATTTTGCCCACGTTTCTGATGTGACTCTATTTATCATCTTCTGCCTTATATAATCATAACTTCCGCTTGAACAAGTTATTTTCTCATAAGCAAGCCCTTGAGAACAGGAATAGAGAAAGAACTCACGATTTACTTTTCTTATCTCATCGGGCAACTTGAAATCCTTTATTTTTTCAATGTATGCTGATGAAATCTCCATTTGAAGCTCCGCAAGCAAATCATCAAGCGTTGGATAATAATGATAGAACGTCTTTTTGTTCACCCTTGCCATATCGCATAGTTCCTTGACCGTTATCTTCTCATAATCCTTTTCACATATGAGCTTTTCAAACGTTCCCTTTATGGCTTCTATCGTTTTTATTACCCTTAAATCCTCTTTTCCTGTCAATAACATATCAATTTATTCCTTTTTTGAATTAAGTAACTTGAGTTACATTTTAGCATATTTAAAACTATAATTCAATAAGTCGATGCTTTGCTAAAAGTCAAAAGCCACACACCATTTTCTTTGCGAAGCTTAAAGTCGCCCTGTAATCTCCAACTGCTTTTGCCTCCACCATAAACAGCTGCAACAACTTTACTTCTTCCTATCATTTTTGCAGTATCGCCCGATACATTCACTATAATTTCATCATGCTTTACTGAATAATAATTGAGTTCACCCGATTTTACCGACTCAAAAAAGTCCTGCTTTTTCTGCCTTAATCCTGTCATATGGCAAAGCTCATAATCATCAGCCATTATCTTATCAAGGCCTTTAATATCCTTGTTAATCATATACTGCCAATAATCCTTGTAAAGCTGTTGTATTTGTTCAATGTCCGTCATAATTATTTTCTCTCATATTGAGGTTTCCATGCAGCGAACTGCACAAGCTGTGAATCTGTTCTGTGATAATAACGAACGCCCTTGTCAAGCTTTGCAATTTCCGCCATATCATCATCTGAAAGCTTGAAATCAAGTATATCAAGATTATCCTTTATATGTTCAACATTCTTGCTGCCGGGAATTACAACAAAACCCATTTGTGTATGCCAGCGAAGAATTATCTGTGCAGGCGACTTGCCATACTTTTCGCCAAGCTTCTTGAAAATTTCTTCATTTATAAGCGTTTTATCGCCATGACCGAGCGGATACCATGCCATAAGCTTTATTCCGTACTTATCAAGCGTCTTGCGAAGCTCTTTCTGTGTAAAATACGGATGCGCTTCAACCTGAATGAACTGCGGTACTATTTCCCACTTTTGTTCAAGATTTTCAATATATTTGCCTTCAAAATTCGATATTCCTATAGCCTTTGCTTTGCCCTCTTTGTATGCTTTCTCAAGCAGTCTGTATCCTGCAATATAATTTCCTGCCGGCTGGTGAATATAAAGTAAATCAACATAATCAACTCCGAGCCTTTCGAGCGTTTCATCAACTGCGTTTTCGTTTTCGTATTCGCTCGGCCACAGCTTAGTTGAAAGGAAAATCTTTTCACGCTCAACGCCGCTTGATTTTATTCCACGACCAACCGCACGTTCATTGACATAAGCTGCGGCAGTATCAATAAGCGTGTAGCCCATTTTAAGCGCTTCACGAACGCTGTTTTCTGCATCAGCAGGTGAAAGCATAAATGTTCCTATTCCGATAAGCGGACAATCCATACCATTGTTGAGAATTATCTTTTCCATAACTTAACCTCCCTATACGGCTTATTCGCCTGTAGTTTCTTATTTCTGCTTTTATTATATAATATTTTTATAACTATTCAATGGACATTTTGGGGTTTTGAGTGAGATAAGTAACTACTTTTTAAAATTCGTTGCTTTACTTAATAAAAATTCCCCCGACAAAATCGGGGGATAAATCGTTATTTGAAATACTATTTATTCTTCAATGCCTGCAACTGCTCTTAATATATATGATGCATCGAGCGTATTAACAACTCCATCACCATTTATATCTGCTGCATTTATCTGTGAATCATCAAGCGTTGAAAGTTCAGCCATGTAGCGGAGAATTTCAGTAGCATCGTCAGTATCTACAATTCCGTCACCGTCTGCATCGCCTTTCAAAACAGATTCGATAGGCTTTCTTGATGTAGAAATTTCTGATTCTTCATATATAACGATTATGCTCGTTCCGTCTTCACTAATTTCAAAGCCTGTTATAACATAACCTTCATGTACGGGAAGAATAGGTCCTTCAAACTGTGCGCCAACGATTGTGAAAATATCGAATGTGCCAATAACTTCACCTGTAAGTCCATCAATGAATGTCATCGGGATTGAAATTGCAAAATCCTGCAACATAGAAACGTCCATATATATTGAAGTAATTATAATTTCTCTGTTTTCATCATCAATTTCAAAATTCCAACCCATGAACGCATAACCTTCATATTCCTTAGGCTCTGGGAACATAAGCTCTGCCATATCATCAAATTCATAGCGTGAAATAACTTCGCCTGTCAATCCGTCAACAAATACCATTGAATAGAAATCATCTTCGCTTACGCTTTCTTCGGGCTCTTCAATTTCGATATACCTTGCGATAAGCACTATTTCGTTTTCGCTCGATTCGCCAAACTCAAAGCCTATAAAAATATATCCTTCGTGTTCGGGAATTTCAGGAATTTCAACATCCATAAAGTTGAAAAGGTCAAATTCAATAGCTGCAAACTGTTCGCCTGTTACAGAGTCAACAAGCTTTACGCTGAATTTTGCTGTAAGTCCATCAATACAACTTTCATCAATATAATCTGCTATGAATACGATTTCGCCTGTTTCATCATCAATATAACCGTCCCAGCCAAAGAACATAAATCCTTCATGCTCAGGAACTTCAGGGAACATCTGCTCGGTTATATCGTCAAGATTATCAACTTCAATTTCTGAGATAATCTCATAGGTAACTCCGTCAACAAAAATAACCTTGTATCCACCTTCTGCAAAAACAGCAAGTGGACACATCATAGCAACCATGATAAGTGATAAAATAATAGCAACTGCTTTTTTCATTTTTCATTACCTCCACTTTTATTTTTCTATTTTAATTATAAAACTTAATTTATAAAAATTCAACTTTTTTGTAAAATATATTATTTTTAGCAAAAAAATAAAAGCTGTGGCACTATACGCACAGCTAAATTTAAAATTATATTTATTTTGAAGCACATTCTTTCTTTATAGCTTCAAACGATTCATCCGAAATATCATGCTCTATCTTGCAAGCATCTTCTGATGCAATTTCTCTATCAACGCCAAGCTTAACAAGGTATTCAGTCAAAACCCTATGTCGCTCATATATCTTATTTGCGATAGCAGCACCCGATTCGGTAAGCGTAATATGCCCATTATATTCTACATGGACATAACCACCGCTTTTGAGAATTCCAATAGCACGACTAACGCTCGGTTTTGAATAACCCATATAATTGCTTACATCAATAGCCCTGACTTCGCTGCTCTTTTTCGAAAGTATAAGTATCGTTTCAAGATACATTTCACCGGATTCCTGTAAATGCATGGAATACCCCCTAAAAACTTATTTTAATTATTTTAACATAATAAAAATGTTTTTGCAACCTAACAAATTATTTAAATCATATTTTTAAACGTTTTTGGGTTCAATTCTCAAATCCTTTTCTCTAAAAACCTCGATATATGATTTTATGAATACTTTTACCATTTCAAAAATAATTCGCCTGTCGCCGCTTTCTATCTCGTTATACTTCTTAATAATCTTAGGAATGCTCGAAGCTGGCGATTTGGAAATCTGTGAAAAATGCTCGGCATCAGTATTATAAATAAGCTCAAAAACAATATCTACAAACAATTTTCGCTGTTCGCTTGTCGTTTTTTCAAGCCATACGGAAAGCGTATCTGTTATAATCTCGCTCTTGTTCGTATTGCGTTCAAGCTTTACAGGCTTGTCACGAACAATCTGCCACGAATAAATATCGTGCTGATAAATTCCCTTTTCAATGCTCAAACATACGCTCGTGCGTTCCTTATGTTCAAGAACCCTGCCAATTACAGAATCCTGCGGAATTATAGTGTTTGTTCTTGAAATAATATCCGCATCGTAATATTTTTCTATCATAGAATTGCTAAATCCCGGACCGTCATAATTCGTAACGCTTACAATTCGTTTTTTAATATAATCATTTACTGTAACCGCTGCATAAATTGCAACGCAACCGCCCTTTGAATGACCGGCAAGCATAAGCTTTTTATCGGGATACTTATTCGCTATCATTTCAAGATATTCTTTGCCTGCAATCTGACACGGAACGCTATCCATAAATGCCATATTAAAATCTTCTTTCCAACCGTTTATCGTACTGTCGGTTCCCATATATGATATAAACAAAGTATCGGGCAAAATGTGTATGGTTACTGCCGCAAATTGCTTTTCGCTTTCCTTTTCGTTTTCGTTTACATAGTCCGTAAGGCGAATAGAGCTAAATCGCTTGCTTTCGCCTAAATTCCTTATTAACTCGCTGTCGCCTGTATAGAGAAAATCTTTTTCCTCAACATTTTTCATACGCTCTGCGCAGTCAAACAATGTTTCATTATCTTTAATATTTATTAAATCAAATCTCAAATATGAAATTCTCGCAAGTATCATATTGTCTACTTCGTTGAGTGGAAACTCATCGGATATGCTTATATCGCCTCGCCATATCAAATAATCGTTAATGTTTGCCATAATCTTTTTCCTTACCATTCATTTTTATTCATTATAAATTAAATTGGGATAAATTTCAACTGCACAATAAATAAATCTTTTATATACAAAAATTATGTGTTACAATATATGTAATAATTATGAAAGGATAATATGTATGACAAACACAGAGAAGATAAACAGACTTTTTGAAATAATGAACGAGCGTGACGCATATATGCGCACACTTGGCAAGCTCAGTTTCGATATGCAATGCACAGCTCCGGAAGAGGGAATGGAACGTGCAGGCGAGGATATGGCAGTATTAGGTCAGCAGCTTTATAAAATTGTACATTCAGAAGAATATGAAAGGCTTATCGTTGAGCTTCACGAAAATGATGACGGACTTACTGACCTTCAAAAAAAGGTTATTGAACACGCATATGATGCTTATAGCAAGACGAAAAATATAACCCCTGAATTTGCTTATGAAATGGATATGGTAAGCAATCAGGCTTATGCAAAGTGGCTCGAAGCAAAGAGTAAAAACGATTTTTCCATTTTCCGTGACAGCTTTGAAAAGATTATCGAAAACACACGCAAATCAATAGATTTAAGGGAAGAAAAGAAAGCTACATATTACGATTCGTGCCTTGATGATTTTGAAAAAGGCGGAAATCAGCAGCAGCTCGATAAATTTTTTGATTCGCTCAAAGAACGCATAGTTCCGCTCATGAACAAAATTGTAAAAGAAGGAAAACCTATTCGTGAGGATTTCCTTACAAGACTTTGCCCTATTCCACAGCAAGAGGAGTTTTCAAAATACCTTATGGAAGCTGAGGGCTTGAGAAAGACTGCAACCGTCCTTATGACGAGCGAGCATCCGTTTACAACGAATTTCGGACCTAAGGATGTAAGAATTACAACACACTATTTTGAAGATAACTTTATTTCAAATATTTTCTCAACAATGCACGAGGGCGGTCATGCTCTGTTTATGCAGAATGAACCCGATGAGTTTTATGCGCAGCACGCAGATAACGCAATGAGTAACGCTATGCACGAATGTATTTCAAGATTTTATGAAAATATAATCGGCAGAAGTGAAGCGTTCATACATTTTATATATCCCGAATTGCAGAGAATAAGCGGTGATATTTTTTCAGATGTTTCAGAGCGTGAGCTTTACGAAGCAGTAAACATCGCAAGACCAAGCCTCATAAGAACAGAAGCAGACGAACTCACATATTGCTTACACATTCTTGTAAGGTATGAGCTTGAAAAAGCTTTCATAAACGGTGAAATTACAGTTGATGAAGTTCCTGCGCTTTGGAATAAAAAGTATAAGGAATATCTCGGTATTGATGTTCCAAGCGACAGCGAAGGCTGTTTGCAGGATGTGCATTGGGCAAGCAGTTATGGTTATTTCCCGTCATATGCACTTGGTAACGCATACGGCGTGCAGATTTTGAGAACAATGGAAAAGGAATTTGACGTGTTCGGCGAAGTAAGAAACGGAAATCTTATAAAGATTCTCGATTGGCTGAAAAACCATGTTTTCAACTGCGCATCTGTTATGGACCCCGATGAATGGATAAATCATATTACGGGCGAAAGCCTCAATGTTGATTATTATCTCGATTATCTCGAAGAAAAATATTCAACACTTTATGGGTTGAAATAATTGTTATGCTTGAAAATAAACTCAACATTGAAAATCCGTCAGAATTAGCAAAAATGGAAGAGCTTATAAGCAAGAAAAAAGCTGTTGAAATGTTTGAAACAGGTTATCTCGATAATCTAAGCGGAACTTGCGAAACGCTGTTTAAGATACATAAATATCTTTTTGAGGATATATACGAGTTTGCTGGAAAGTTGCGAACTGTGAATATAGCAAAAGGCAATTTCAGGTTTGCTCCGCTTATGTATCTTAAAGCATCGCTTAATAATATAGAGAAAATGCCACAATCAACATTTGATGAGATTATCGAGAAATATGTTGAAATGAATATTGCTCACCCATTTCGTGAGGGAAACGGTCGAAGTATGCGAATATGGCTCGATAATATCCTGAAAACCGAGCTTTCACTTGTGATTGATTGGAGCAAGGTCGATAAAGAAGATTACCTGCGAGCAATGGAACGAAGTCCTGTTCGTGATATTGAGATAAAACATTTTTTGCGTCAAGCGCTAACTGATAGGATAACTGACCGTAATTTATATGTTGAGGGGATTGATACAAGTTATTATTATGAGGGTTATCAATCGTTTGAAACAAGTAAGCTGTAAAAAATTATCCCCGATGCGAGTCGGGGATAAAATTTATTTTTTATTTTCTCTATACTTTTTTGTTTCTATGACAATTCTGTTATTTTCTCTGTCGATGTTGTAATTTGTATTGCCATATGAATTATCCATTCTTATAAAAAAGTTAAAAGCGGTTATAACAAAGCATATTGTCCTGCGCACAAGCGATCCTCCCCTCTAAACCTTTATATAAATATAGACGAAAAAAAGTTTAAAAGGTTGCGCACAATTTCAATTTCTTTGTCTTTTTCGCATTCTCTGCCAATTTATGAACCCATAAATATCATTTACAAGGAACACAACAAAGCAAATAACCATAGACAAATAATTTATATTTTCAAGCGAAGCAAGCACCCACAGAACGATAAGTACAATATCATTAAGCGCATAAGCGACCGCATAGAAGGGACTTCTGCACGCAACCATATACGCAGCAGCGAAACTTGTTATAACAGAAAGTGTGCTAAATAGGAGGTTAGGCGTATTAAAAAAATTTAGCACAAAATAGAAAATAATAGTTACAATAACTCCCAGCACAAACATAATGCAAATTTTCTTTTTTGTAAGCGTACTTACTTCTACTTCATTCGTATCTTTAAACGGATGTTTGAGCCACTCTATAAGCGAAACAACCGCCATAGGAAGCGACATAAACACATAGGTTGCAAACTCACCATAATAATGGAAAGTCAAAGAAACAATCCCATACATAAGCGCAAAAATTATCATTAGCATTTGACCTAAAGCAAGGCCCTTTGCATTGAACACGAGCGCAGTTACGCCTATAATTGATGCTATTATCGAAAACAAATCGTTTGCGCCTGAAATTATGTTTGAAAATATAACAACAGCAAGTGATGAAGCAAGCAATATTTTTTCAAACATATCAAATTCTTTAAACCCTAAAAATATCTTCATTATGTTACCTCACAAAAAAACATTCACAACACATCTTCAAATCTTTTCGATTTGACCTAACAACGTGTACGTGAATGTATCCATTCTTTCCCCGGTGGGAATTATTAAATTATAAGTCAAAGTTTAACATAATTACTCCGATTTGTCAATATACCTTATATATTCGATATTTTCTTCGCTTTGAGAAACGCTAACCATAAAATCATACACCCTGTTTCGTATTTCCTCTTGCGCTTCGTGAATTGGAAGGCTATTGTCGATATACATAGGTTCTGAAATAGTAACAGTCATTGCAGGTCGTTTAAAGAAAAGCCTTTTTCTATATGTCGTAACCATTGCAACAACAGGTGCGTTTTCCTTGACAGGATATTTAAAAGAAGTTGACTTAAAAGGTCTTATCCCCGTATAAAATGGCCATATATGCGCTTCGGGGAATACCGCAATGCAGGCATTTTCTTGAAATCGAGTTGAAATAGCATCGAGGAATTTTTTCATACCGCTAAGCTTTGTTGGAATAGGTATAACTCCGAGCATAGTAACTATATTTTTGAGGCAAGGAAGCGATACAGCATCAGCGTTTGCTAATATATATGCACGCTTTGGAAATGCTGCCATTGATGGAAGGTAGGCATCCAACATTTGAGTATGGTTCCCATAGAGATAGTATCCCGACTTTCTAAGCTTTTTAAGAGCTTTTCTGTTTTTGAATTTAAGCCCCAATATGATTTTGCACATAAGATATACAAGCGGAACAGCAATAACATAATAAACAATGTCGGCAACTATGTTCCACAGCTTCGATTTATGGACGAATTTGAAATTCTCATCAACGTCTTTTTTCTTTATCGAATTGCCCGCAAAATCATCATTTAACAAATCCGAATAATATATAACCTTTTCAGCATTTTTTCTTTTCTTCATATGTCCTTAATATCATTTCCTCCATTTTGTCCATGCACAAATCAAAATCAAACTGTTTTGAATAATTGGAATACTTTTTTGAGTATTCTTCTCGCATAGAATCATTTTCAAGCCATAAATCAAGTTTTTCGGCAAGATTTTTACTATCGTTATAATGAAATAAATTCATTTCATCGAGTGCAAAATATCTCGTTGCGCTTCGTGGCGAATCCGCAATCAATGGAACTTTTCCGCACGCAATAGCTTCAAGGCACGCAATAGCCTCTATCTCGATTTCAGCAGGGTGAACATATAAATCCGCCTCGTTTATAACATCTATAAGCTCTACTCTTGAATAGAATTTCATTATGGGCATAATAATGCCACGCTTTTTAGCATATGATTTTAATTCATTCTCAAGCGGACCTGCCCCTGCAAAAATAAGCTGTATTCTGTCCTTATACTTTGATTTTGAAACAGCATCTATTAAAACCTTATGTGACTTTTCTTTGCTGTATCTGCCGATAAACAAAACTTTGAAAACATCACTATTCTTGCTTACAGTATGTGGTTTAAATTCCTTGCAGACACCGTTTGAAATAACCTCATGCGGAGTATTTCCTACTATTTTCTCGAACACATCGCAAATAAACTGCGTTGGATAATGTACGCAATCACAATATCTATACAAACGCTTGTTTATAACCTTATATGCAATTTTGTTTGCAAGCGAAAAGTTTTTCATTTTTATATGGCTTGTAATGTTCTCTGCCTGACAATGGAAACCTGCTGTAAGTGAAATTCCATGCTCCTTTGCATATCTTGCGCTCGCCTTTCCAAGCGAGAACGGTAACATAACATGGATGTGATCTATTCCATCAAATGCTTTTTCAAGCACTTTCATATCCGCTTTTGCAGGAACAACACCGTTTTTAGAAACATAGCCATTTATCGGTCCGAAATTATATCGTGGTACAATAAAAAAGCCTGCCTCGCCTGCTCTCTCGGCATCGGGACAAACTATACGAACTTCATGACCTTTCGCTTTAAGCGACCTAATAAGATTCATTGATGCTATTGTCGTTCCGTTATTCTCTTTTCCAAGTACATCACATACGATTGCTATTTTCATAACAAACTCCCAATAAAATGATATAGACATTTTACCATAATATTTACCATAATACAACAAAATATGCAATCATATATAAAAACAAAAAAGGCAGGAACTTGCCCTGCCCGAAAAATTACATTTTTAATTAGCCGTCTATGTCGTTATCAACGTCATCACCCTGAAGTTCGCTTATATCGACATATTCATCAAGGTTTTCGGGAACGTCAACTGTTACATTCTGACCCGGATTTACATATTCTGCACTTACTTTAACATTCATTGAAGTTGTCATATCCTGGATAAGAACGTCATCATCTTCTGAATGAACAGTAATATCCATTTTAAATGACATATCATATGACTTAATGTATCCGTCCTTTGTAACTACGATTGTTACATTGATATCGCTTACCTTAACTTCTGTATTTGCTGTTGCTGATTCTTCGCCATCTTCATTGTTGTTTGACAACTTATCTGAAAGGTCCTTGAATACCTTTGAGAATGTTTCTTCATCAAGAATAAATGAAACTGTGCTTGTTCCGTCTTCATTCTTTACAATTTCAACTTCCTTAAGAATTTCTTCAGGGAGTTCCTTTACAACATCGTTTGTCTGGTCGATAAGGTCATATGTTTCAGCGCCTTCTTCTTCAAGTGAAGCCTTTGCTTTCTTATCCATAACATCAAGGTATGCTGTTACGCCATCTGTGTAGATTTTGTAAGAAAGCTCTGTGTCAAACATAGTTGTTTTCATTGTGCCGCTTGCAATCGGCTTGCCTGACTGGATTCCTGATGCCTTAACATTATAAGTTGTGGGCATTTTCATATTCTGACCTAAAAAATCCATTTCAATTTCTGTCGTCATGTTCATTTCATAGCTATCAAGCTTGTTTGTCTTGTCAACAGCGTTCTTGATAAGCTGGTATGATGTAAGTGCCTTACATCCTGCAAATGCAAAAAGCATTGTAAGCACGAGCGCACTTACCATCAATAACGAAACGATTTTTTGATGTTTTTCATTTTTGTTCTACCTCTCAATTTTTATTGACTTTTGTCATATTTAGTATAACATAATCAAATTTCTATTGCAACTGTTTTTATTTCGTTCAAAAAAATCAAATGTAACGTTACAATAGATGTGAGACTGAAAAGGGTAGAAAAAAGCGGTTGAGTTTGTTAGAATAAAGTTACCACACAAAAACCAACAAAAGGAG
>CADBRR010000004.1 GCA_902797145.1 uncultured Eubacteriales bacterium
AGTAAAACATATGAAAGACCTAACTCAGGGCAAGCCGTCTAAGGTTCTTATTCGATTTGCTTTACCTATGCTTTTAAGCGTTGTTTTTCAACAGCTTTATAATATTGTAGATAGCGTTATTGCCGGTCAGATGATTGGCGATGATGCGCTTGCTGCTGTTGGAAGCTCGTATCCTATTACGATGATTTATATGGCATTCGCTGTCGGTATGAACATCGGTTGCAGCGTTGTTATTTCACAGCTTTTCGGTGGAAAAAAGCTTGAAGAGATGAAAACCGCTATTTCAACCTCGCTCATAACGTCCGCTGTTGTTTCTTTAATATTAACAGTTATAGGAGTTATATTTGCTTCGCCGCTTTTAAGGCTTCTTAATACTCCTGATAATATTTTTGCGGATTCTGAAAGCTACCTTATCGTTTACACAATGGGTTTGCTTTTCGTGTTCGTATATAATATTTCAACTGCAACGTTTACGGCGCTGGGCGACTCGATGACTCCGCTTATTTTCCTTATTGCATCATCGGTCGGAAATATATTTGCAGATATTCTTTTTGTTGCCGTCTTCAAAATGGGTGTTGCCGGCCTTGCATGGGCAACGCTTATTTGTCAGGCAATAGCTGCATTCCTCGCCTTTTTCGTGCTGTTTGGCAAAATAAGGGGCATTAAAACAGAAAAGTATAAATTGTTTTCGGGGAAAATGCTCGCTAAAATTTCAAAGCTTGCAATTCCAAGCATCCTCCAACAGAGCTTCGTTTCGGTCGGAAATCTGTTCATTCAGGGAATTGTTAATTCTTTCGGTTCAACTGTAATTGCAGGCTATGCGTCCGCAATAAAGCTTAATACGTTTGCAATAACGCTGTTTACTACGCTTTCTAACTCCGTTTCAAGCTACAGCGCACAGAATATCGGCGCAGGTCGTTACGATAGGGTTAAAGAGGGGTTCAGGGCAGGACTTAAACTCATTTTCGCTGTTACTGTTCCGTTCGTTATCGTTTATTTCTTCTTCGGAGAAGCGGCGATGAAAATTTTCGTTAAAGCGGATAGTGTTGATGTTATAAACGTAGGCCAAATGTTCTTGAGAATAGTTTCACCGTTCTATCTCGTTGTTGCGGTTAAGATTATCAGCGATGGCGTTCTCCATGGCGGTGCTGCCGTTAAATGCTTCACGCTCGGTACGTTTACGGATCTCGTTCTTCGTGTTGCGCTTGCGTATATTTTCCCATATGTTATAGGTTTTGAACAGGGCAGCGAATATATCGGAATATGGCTCGCTTGGCCTGTCGGCTGGACCGTTGCGTGCATTTTGTCATTCTCCTTTTACCTTAAAGGTTATTGGCAAAGAACAAATTTATAATAAAATTATTTTTACTGCATATTCTTTATAAATAATATCGTAAAGGATATGCAGTCTTATGATAAAAAAGAAAGAATTAAAAAAATTAAATCCGAGAAAAATAATAGTGTCGGTTCTGTGCTTGTCTTGCGTTCTTGCATTGGCACTCGGTGCGTTTAATTCCGATAAATCAAAAAAAGCGTCTTCATATGCGAATGTTGATTTTACTTCGCTCGATAGCGATAGCGAAAACGGAATTGAAATTGTCTATACGCCCGTTTCTGAATCGCAAATCGAATTTGCAACAAAGGACAAACAAACGCTTCCTACACGCAAGGAAAAACTCGTCGATGCGGCTATGAGCCTTGTCGGAAAGGTCCATTACTTCTGGGGCGGAAAAAGTGAGTCCGTAGGCTGGGACGATAGGTGGGGAACTATGTCCACCGTTACGAGTACAGGCAGTAAATCAACAGGTTCTACACGACCGTTCGGGCTCGATTGCTCCGGGTTCGTTACATGGTGCTTTATTCAAACCGGCTTTACAGGCAGGGAAGCTATTGAGCTTGTCGGAAACGGCACGTGGAATCAATGGGATAGAACAAAACCGATAAAATGGGAAGAATTAGAGGTCGGCGATTTGGTTTTTCAGCGTGAATATCCTACAAATAAGGGCAATCATGTCGGGATATGTATCGGGTTTGATGAAGACGATGAACCGCTCTTTGCACATTGTTCTTCAAAACTCAATAGCGTTGTAATTACCCATGCGGATAATGTTTTTAAGTTTGCAAGACGACCTAATGTTTACGAGCTTGATAATGAAAAAATCGAAAAATGGATTCCGTTTTATGGCTGATTTATGGTTTGAAATATGTTTTTTTCTAAAATTAAATAATAATAAAACCTTGAATTTCGGGGATTTTTTCGATTGGGAACATTTTTTTTGTTAAAAATCGTATATTTAAGGTTGAATTATCATAACATATGTGATAAAATATAAACGATGATGAGCGATAATGCTTTTCAGATAGTGGGGTTAAAACGAAAATAAAAATAAAAAAATGTGATTTACCCCTTGCAATTTTATCAAATATATAGTAAAATCAATTATCATAGCATTGTAAATGCTTGATAGAAAATTATTAAGTATGCAACACAGATAAACTGTGTAGTATAAAAAATTTAAAATTTTAAAGGAGTAGAACAATGAAAAAGACACTCGCAATCGCACTTGCAGTAGTTCTCATGCTCTGCATGGCTATCCCCGCAAGCGCAGCAAACGCAACTTTGACAGTTGAAACAGTTAAAGCAGTAGACGGTAAAGCTACAGTTAAGGTAAATGTAGCTGGTGGTCAGAAGAT
>CADBRR010000005.1 GCA_902797145.1 uncultured Eubacteriales bacterium
AATACAAACCAAAGTTTAGCGCAAATTTAGTGTTTGCCATTCAACAGCTCCTGGCTATAATTCCCGCAACACTTCTTGTTCATACACTTGTAAACAACATTTCAGGAACAGATATACTCAATAATTGCGCAGCGCTTTTCTGCTCAGGCGCAGGCACTCTTTTCTATGTTTTCGCAACAAAGAAAAAAGCCCTTATTTGCGTTCATAGCACCGCTCGCAAGCGCAACAGTTTTTTGGTTATCTTTGAATTATTCTTTGCGTTATCTTTGCAGGACTTGTTTATGTTGTAATTGCTATCATAATTCATTTTATCGGAACTGATTGGGTAAACAAGCTTATGCCTCCGGTCATCATTAGATCGACAGTTGCACTTATCGGTCTCAGCCTTTGCGTTTCAGCAATCGATAACATTACGAACACTGCAGCTGGTGATTATAATCTCTTGGCTACTATCTTCGGTATCATAACATTCATATCTACTGTACTCGCTTCAGTTAAAGGTTCAAAAGCTATGAAGCTTATACATTTCATTATTGCTGTTGGCATTGGTTCAATAATCGGTTTATTTTTCGGTAGTTGCCCCAAAGCTACATATGGTGAAAGTGTTAGTTGTATTACAATTTCTTGGTATTATCTTATATGCTATTCTTTGTGGCAGTAAAAAGAACAAGTTGAACAAGTAATAATTTCTAAATTAACTTTAAATGACCGAACAGTAAAAGGCTCTGTTCGGTCATAATTTTTATATAACTAATTTTCTATCCCTTCAATATATTCGTTAATAGCAACGAGGCTATCAAATTCCATATCCCCACGATTTATATCATTTATATTAGAATCAAGTTCGAGTGTTTCTGCATCAAGCTCCATAATATATTCCTTTTCAAGTGTATCTTGATTAAATCTTGAAACTATCAGCTTATTATTATCCGCTTTAAGAACGTAATGCTTGGGGCAATAATCATTTATATGCCTTGAAATTCTTATTTCATCTTCGCTAAATTTATAAATCCTACCATCGGGATATTTTTCGAGTATATCCTTTTCCGTCATTCCTTCGAACGATACATTTTCAACATTTAAAATATGGTTGCATTTTTCAAATGTACAAACGAACTTAACATTTGCATTCCCACTAACTTTTATATTATCATTTTTTGATGTAAGCTCTGCCTCATCAGTTTTGTCAGGAATAAGCATTACAAGTGCGAAAGTTATTATACATATAACTATCAATATCGTGAAAATATAATCTCTCTTTCCAAATTTTGCTGAAATCATACTAAAACTCCTTTAACAATTGTTTTAGTTATTATTTACTTGTTCAGCACATTTTATCCACGAAAATGCCCGCACGATATAAACTGATGGCATAATTTTAACTTTTATCAGTTATATGGTCTGCTCGTTCACTGCCGGAACACCTTATTTTACCGTTATACTCGACAATATCTGCGCCATATATTTCGGGACTTTTCAGTATTCCAGCCTTCTTAAATTCATACTCATAATGCCAGAAATCACCTGCGCTGCGCCACGAATTTGGGCTTTGATAGAAATACACTCCGCTCTGATGATGGAGCTGTGCAAAACCGTTCTGCCTTGTTCCGTATAGTTTTAGTTCTACTATGTGTTCTCCCATTTCAAGAACTTCAGTTTGCAAAATATACGGAGAGAATGCAATATCGCCAACAAACTTTCCATCAACAAAAGCGCTTACAAGTCCGCCTCTATAGCTTGGAACTCTTATTTTAACACTTCCCCTATCATTCTTGTATATTTTTAACCTATAATTTATACTTCCGGTATAGAACGGCAATCCCTGTGAGGAAATATCGCCAAATCCGATATAATCTTTTTTATCATAAATAATTTTTTCCGTACCTTCTATTCGCACCGAAAAATCGCCTAAAATATACATATATTCAAGGTTTGTCCTCTTTCCTATCGGCATAGTAACGATTATAGAATTTTCGCCTTTTTTAATTTTTCCAAGCTTAATTACATCAATGCACCTATCGACATAAAAACCTACTTTTACGACATCAATTCTATTTGAATTAAATATTATTTCGGCTTTATCGCTATCTTCGAGCGCAAGGCAAGCATCGCTAATATCCGCCTCGCTATTAAACACGAATCTTAACGATATAAAATTCTCAATCGCTTCTTCTTCAATAAGGTATGGTTGCACAACTTCTTTTCGCCTTAACGGTATTCCTATCTGTTTTCGTGCTTTATTATCAAGTCTGAGAATTTCTTCCTCTGCCTGCCATTCTCCGCCATTTATAGAATATTCGGCAATATCGAGCAGAAGCATATTTTTTTCATCAAGCGCTATATTGCACTTTGAAAACATTGTTGCAGGTGAAGAATCAGGAACGCTATCGAAAAGGCTATCAATTGAATATTTTATGTTATTCGCATTTTCAGCCTTTTTATCAAGCCTTAAAAGCATACTTTCGTGCATATACCAATTACGCTTAATAATTGTCTTGCCATCGTCATATTCACAATTTAACGGATAAATCTTGCCTGACATAGTATCATAATACGTTACATCAAATTCACCATTTAATATAATTTTAATTCTGCCATTATAATCTACATCTTTGCTTATAGGGTTTTTCCCGTTTGCGAGGAACAACCACATATTATCGTTATCTTGCCTGAGATTATAGATAATATTGTCACTTCTCGTTCCGTTATCTTTCATTATATCTACAAACCTAAATTGTTCAAGCTCATCAAGGAGCCTACCCTCATCATAATCAAAATGAACAGCTCTTTCATAAAGATGTTGTACACCATCGCATTTTACTGCATCTACATATTCGGGACATTTGCCCATAAAAATCAGTTTGCCGCCTTGCTTTTCGAAATCATTGAGTATATCTATAGTTGTTTTCCTCATAGTTTCAAGTCCACTTACGATTACAACATCATACTGCATTTGACCTACTACTAACGGATTTGAACCGCCATTAGCAAAATACGGAAGTTCATTTTCGCAAATATAATCAAAATCTACAAGGTTGAACAACAAGAGCTCAGCAAGCGACAAGAATTGATTTTCCATACTCTTGCGTTTAAAGCTTGTATGTTCGTTATCACCCCACAAAAGCCAATAGCTTTCAACAGGATGCACAACAGCGACTTTAACATATGCTTTTCCACGTGTCAAAGCAGTATTCAGCCTTGAAAAATGATTTTCTATTATCGAATATTTTTCCCACCAAGGCGATTGATAGCCTATACACGCAGGATAATCCCTTTTTGCCTCGCCTTTCATAGTATACCACATAAGATGCGGCACCCTTACTGTAACGCCGAGCGTTGCCTGCCAATCGCCTTGAAGCTTATATCCTCGGAAATCATAATCCCAGCCAGTAACGCCATAGAGCTCAGAAAGCATACCTTGTTTTCCGGTTTGCCTTGCAATCGACTGCGCCTGCTTTGCTGTCGTGTATTCATGATTATCACAGAGCATATCTATACCGATTAGTCCAAAATGCCTATAACAGCGCATAGCATCGCCTACTGCAAGCGTTTGTGTTTCGAGGTTTTCTTCGCCCATTATATGACCTGAAAGCAGAATATTGTTTTTTTCGCACCATTTGCCAATCTGCGCACAATAGCTTGATACGAATCTATCCGCAATATGGTTATGGAACTTATATCTAAAATCAGAGTATGTTTTATCCGCCTTTTCCCAGAAAAGCTCAGGAAGCCTATTAAATATGCTCTCGCAGTAAGTTTTTTCAAATGTTTCAGGCAAATCATCGGTCCATGGAAAGATAATATCGCCATTTTCCTTTGCAAAGTTTAAGTTATTCTTAGGCAAAAACTGTGGTTCATCTGTAAATATAGCAGGTATTTTTTTGCCAAACTCATCACCGAACCTCGCTTTATATTTTTCGTGTGTGACTTCAATAAACCTTCTTATAGCTGCCTCTGAAAGAGTATCGACATATGCGTTATTATTAAACCATGGGTCTAATGTTGAATATTCTTCATACGCATACCATTTAGTACCTTTTGCTTCGTCACTTTCATCTATAATTCGATAGCTTTCAATATACCCATCATCATTTAACACCACATCATATACGCAAAGCAAAGTTCCGTTATTATGCCTTACTGGGTTTTGACCATTTCCCGGAACGGGGCTTTCATCACAAATCATTTTTTCATCATATGGAACAGTTGTAAAAAGCAATGATTTTTCCGCAAATTCTTTATTGTTATGCGTTACTACACCGCCTGCTGTTCCTGACGGCCATCTATCTTCATCGTAGAGCCACAAAAGCATATTATCTTTTTTTGCTTTATCGAGGCAAAGCTTCACATAATCCATAAATTCATCATCAAGATATTTGCTTGACAGACCTGTTCTTACATGGGTATGAAAGCCTCCGAAGCCCATTTTTTTCATTATATCAATCTGCCTTAAAAGCTCATCATCTGAAAGTTTTCCGTTCCATGCCCAGAACGGAGTTCCTCTATATTCACATGATGGATTTTCAAATAAATCGTTATCTAATTTTTCTTTATCGTTCTTTGGATATAACATAATTTCTCCTCATATAATAAAATATCGCCCGAACCAAGTCAGGCGACATAGTTTTATTGATTAGTCAGTATATTTAGTTACCATAGGAACTCGTCTTGAATCCCTGCTTTCTGTTAGCGTAAAATGCATTGCATCTGCGCCCGATGTGAAGTATCCACCCCACTTAAAGCCTTCACGAACAAATGCAAGTTCGTGCAAAAGATAGTTCTTTAAAGTATCGGGTACATATCCACTCTTGGGTTTTGAACCATCGTACTTGAACACATAAACCTGTTTGCCGTCAATAGTCTTTATTCCCTCATATTTAAGCAGATTTATTGCAGCTTTAATCTTATTCCAGTTATAATCTGTACTGCCCGACTTATTTATGCAATTTACTTCAATTCCTGCATTGATATCGACAGCCGTACCAAAGCTATGATGGCTTATATATTTCATATCCGTTTGGAACCTCGGCGTATATGCACCGCTTCCGCTCCTTTCAATAAGCGAAGTCAAGTTAAACACACCACTTTCGCCATCATTATATTTGAATAATACATACGAATTTTCTATGTGTTTAATCGCATTTTCATATGCGGTCTTTGCACGCTTATTTACATAAAGAGTTCTACCATAGAAGAAATCAATAGTGACGATATTTTCGCTTACCCATACGGGATCTATCGTAATATTTCTTCCCGATTCATGTTTATATCTAAACAAGAACGATGTATCCCCGAAATATTCAAGCGCTATTTCATACGAATAAACAGTCAAATCACTCTTTTTAAGCTGAATCCATACATTATAATCGCTACTGCTTGTCGGTATTATTTCAAATTTACTTTCGTACAATACCTGAACACCTGAACTATTTTCTGCATACAACTCTATTTTCTTAACACCGAGAGTTAGCTGTGCAAACTTCATCATCGAATCAAGGCTTCCAGCATAACCGCTCAATTCGTAAGCTTTAATGTTTTTTGCAGAAACATCAACATTCTTTTCCATAACTGTTTCGTTATCGGAATCGTATATTTTCATACCAACGAGCTTGAGATTACTGCTTTCGCTGCTGACTGTTCCCTTTAACGAATACGAAGAACCGAGTTTGATTTTTGTATTTTCATCAGGCATATTAACATTCTTAAATGTTATATTATCTGAAACATTGCTACTTGCCTTCCCTTTTACAGTAAATTCGCTTTCATAAAGTGTCATGAAACCGACATCATTTTCAGCATACAATGTTATTTTCTTAGCACCGCTTGTAAGATTACCGAATTTCACCATCGAGTTAAGGCTTCCGCTATAACCGCCTATCTCGTAAGAATTTGAATTTTTCTTCGTAACATCGGCAACATTCATCATCTCTTCGTTACCTTCAAAATCAGTTATTGTAACGCCGACATATTTTAAAGGTCCGTTATATGAAACAACAGTTCCTTTGATAACATAACCGTTACCCTCATTTATAACAGTATTTTCATCAGGCATAACGAGATTCTTCGTTATCATATCGCATTCATAATTACCTTCAACCTTGAATGTGCTTTCATATACCACTTTTTCATGTGATTTATTTGCGGCATAGAGTTCTATTCTCTTATCACCGTCTGAAAGCGAACCGAATTTCGTTATAGTGTTAAGGCTTCCTTTAAAACCGCTAAGATTATATGTCTTTGAATTTGATGAAAGCTCAACGAGGTTTTCAATCTCAATTTCATCGTCAGCATCATAAATTCGTATTCCAACATATTCAAGATTAGTTATTGCAGATGTAATTGTGCCTTTAATTGCAAATGATTCACCAAGTGGAATAACCGTATTCTCATCGGGCATTTTTACACTATCAAACGATAGAATATCGTCATCGGTATTTAAAACTGCAAGCCCTGCAACAGCACGAAGCACAAGCGTAGCATCTGCTGCATCTACGACTCCGTCTTTATTTGCATCTGCTCCCTTATTAGTAGCTTTTACCCTAAAAAGTCCTACTACATACCTTAGAATAAAAGTTGCATCTGCTGCATCTATGACACCATCACTATTTGCGTCCCCTAATTTTACCACATTTTCTGTCGATGCGCCAGTTATTGATGCATTGAACACTATAATTACTGCCAGCAAAAAAACTGCAATTTTTTTAATTTTCTTGTTTTTTAATTCTATCATAACATTACCACCTATTTTTCGATTATATTTGCATTTTCAGATAAAGTCAAGCAAATATTCAAAATTTAATAAAAAATTTAAATTTGTAACTCATTCGCTTTTATGTTATAATGATTTATATTTTAAATATTTAAAAATTAAAAGGATTTGTTGTTAAATGAGAAGACGATTTAAAAAAATCAATTATAGAAGGAGACATAGAAGTTTAAATTCGAGCAATTTAGGTCCAATACTCAAGCTTTCAGCAGTAGTTTTATTAGTACTTATTGCTTTATTTGCTATTATTTTCGTAGCTCTGCCTAAACTTCTGCCACTTGTTGGAATAGAGTACAATTCACCGCTATTCCCGACACCAACCCCAGAACCTACTCCCGAACCTACTCCTACTCCCCATCCTATTGAGGCTTATGTTCCTGAGGATAACGAGCATGAAATAATCGTATCTTCTAACGATTACAGGTGGTATGCTGACCCATTTCATTATAATGGTGAAATAATGTTTTCTGGTGGAAAGCTTGTAGATGGAAATGTTCATTTGAGCACTCTGCTCAACTATAATGTTGAAGCAAACCAAACAAAGGAAGTTGGAATTGAACTTAATAATGCGCATTTTCTTTTCCCGCGATTTAACGATAAGTGGCTCGTTTATATTGACGGAAATTTAAATGGCGGTGGCGACCTTATGGTGGTTGACAGAACTCAATCGCCACTTGTGCCACGACTTATCAAACACATTTATGTTGGTCAATGCAGAGTAAAGCTTGACGGAGATTATATCGCATGGATTGAACATACAGGAACAAATATGGACAAATTGTTCGTGTGTGATTTGAACACGCTTGAAACGACTACACTTGCAACATTCAACAGTTCATCGTATGGGCAGAGTACTCCTGACATACATGACGGAATAGTCGTATGGGCAGAGCAGAGTGAATCCGACGGCAACGGAATTATAAAATCCGCCAATATAAACACTGGTGAAATTTCGATTTTTGCACCATTGACATATGTTCACGATGTAGAATATAATGGAACATATTTTGCATGGCTCGATTCACTTCACAGCGAAGATACGAAGCTATACATATCGAAAGGAAACAGTGGCGAAAACATTCTCGTGTGCGATGATGTAGTCGAGTATGGTTTATCAGATGATTTCATTGCATACAGCACAGATGAAACTGTTTACATTTATATTTTTAGTCAGGAAAAATCATACAGGGTTACTCCCGATAGGGAAAGGGTTCAGTTTATGGGGGTTTCCGACAATATGATTATATGGATGGATGTTACTACAAGGGAACGTGATGTTTTAAGATATGCGTTCGTTCCCGTCGATTAAATGGAGAAAATTGTTATGGCAAAAAAAACTGTATTTGTATGTGGCGAATGTGGTTATGAAAGCGGTAAATGGCTCGGCTGTTGTCCAAGCTGCAACAGTTGGAACACTATGGTTGAAGAATCTCAGGTGAGTACGAAGCAAAAATCAACTTCTCAGGCAAAAGCTGTTCCGCTTTCTGATGTTGAAGTATTCGGCGCAAAAAGAACTTCAACTAAAATCGGTGAGCTTGACAGGGTTCTCGGTGGCGGTGTTGTTGCAGGAAGTGTTATTCTTTTGGGTGGCGACCCCGGAATAGGAAAATCTACATTATTATTGCAGACTGCTGTATCGTTATCGAGTGTTGGAAAAGTATTATATGTTACAGGCGAAGAATCTTCATCGCAGATTAAGCTTCGTTCCGAAAGACTTTCAATAAAATCCGATATGCTTTTGCTCGCAGAAAATGACTTGAATGCAATAGAAGCAGAGGCACTTCGTGTTAAGCCCGACTATCTTATTATCGACTCTATTCAGACGATGTTCTGCCCCGACCTTTCGAGTGCCCAAGGAAGTGTAAGTCAGGTTCGTGAAGCAACAACTATTCTCACAAGATTTGCAAAGACTACAGGTGCTGCTGTATTCATAGTAGGTCACGTTACGAAAGAGGGCGCTATTGCAGGACCGAGAGTTCTTGAACATATGGTAGATACTGTTCTGTATTTTGAGGGCGACAGACACGATACATACAGGCTTTTGCGTTCCGTTAAGAACAGATATGGTTCTACAAACGAGATAGGTGTTTTTGAAATGCGTGACAGCGGAATGGTCGAAGTTGAAAACTCATCTATGATATTCTTATCAGGACTTCATACGAGTGGTTCTGCAATAACCTGTGCTATGGAGGGAACGAGGCCTATGCTTGCGGAGGTTCAATCGCTGATTTCGACTACTTCCTACGCAAATCCAAGAAGAATGTCATCCGGTATTGACACGAACAGGCTTGTATTATTGCTTGCAGTTCTTGAAAAGAAGGCAAAACTCAAGTTATATGATAAAGATGTATATATGAACGTTATAGGCGGTTTGAGGCTTGAAGATAGGGCTTGCGACCTCGCTGCAATACTTGCAATAGCATCAGCACTTTCTGACAGACCCATAGCGAAAGGAACCGCCATTATGGGCGAAGTTGCTTTAACTGGTGAAGTTCGTCATATAGGTAGGCTTGACAAACGCATACAGGAATGTGCAAGGCTTGGTTTTGACAGGATAATTGCGCCGATAAGCGACCTTAACATAGTATCTGATGCTAACATAATTCAAGTTAGAGATATAAACGAGGCTATTG
>CADBRR010000006.1 GCA_902797145.1 uncultured Eubacteriales bacterium
CAAGATAGAATGATGCGGCATCATCTGCAATTCCGCCACCACCTGTAATCACATCTTCTGCAATTGTTCCTCCAACGATAAGAACAGCTGCTACAGTTCCCCAGAATTGAATCTCTTGCGCTGGTTGATATTGAGGAACATATACATAGTTATCATCTTTTTCTGTTTCAGGCGCTGGCACCGGAACTGGAACTTCATCCGGTTGTTTTTTCTTGAAACTATATACTATAAGTCCATTATTCATATTAGAATATTGAACTTTATAATCCCCTATTTCAAAAGAAGAACCTTTAATATATAGACCTCCTATTTTTCCACCTATTGCATTTACATAACGCGATACTTGTGCAATTCCTTTTGATCTATTCGGCTCATATACATATGAAGGGGGCTTAACGTCCCATACTTCATTTGTTGCAAGTCTAAGAACATCTATTCTTCCGACACTGATTGGCGTTTCTAATTGAATACCCACATTTTTACTATATATATCTGCCTCAACTGCATTATGGATATAGTTCCATGCATGTTCCTCGATTAATTCCTGCCAATCAGACCATTTAACTGAATACCCCGATGTTGAAGACTCTGTCTGTTCAATTTTATTGATTTTGCTGACTGGAGAGCTTCCAATATATTCCTCAACATAATCATTATAACTATCGCAATCTGTATCTACTACACATGGGTTTGAAACCATATAACAATAATAGTTCTCAGAATTTGGAATTTTTCTAATTTCTACTTCTTCGGAATCAGCTAAACCATCGCCATCAGAATCTGATGATAAATAATTCATGGTTGTACATAACCTCAAAGCTTCTCCTGAACCTGTATGCATTTTACCCGCAGCTATCATTTTTTCATGATAATCACTTAATCCATCGCCATCAGAGTCCTTATATAAGTCTGTTTCAGAAATAATATTTTCAAAAATGCCATTTAACTGACTAAACTGATTGATATAATAATAGCATCCACCAGTAGATTCACTAATATTTTTAAGCACTGTAGAATTTACGCTTCCCACACCAACACAGTAAATAATTACATTTTCTTCAATAGCATTATTTATCACCGTAGCAGAACTTGCGCCGCTTTGGTTATTGTAACCATCCGTAACGACAATCATAATTCTGGATGCATCGGTTGAATAATTCTTAAACTCTGTAGTTGCACTATTAATTCCTGAATATAATGCAGTCATACCATTTGTTCTTCTGTAAGAACTCAAACATTCTGCAAAAGTATCTTTATCCGTAAATGAAGTCAATTTTGATACAGAAGACGCAAACATGAATAAAGCCAATCTATCATTTTCTGTAAATCTATCGGATAATTGTTTGCATTCATCCCTCATCTTTGTAAAGTCTGAAGACGAAATACTACCAGAGTCATCTAAAACAAACGCAATATCAAATTTCGTAGTCAACTCTTCTGCTGTTGAAGGTGCTTCAATAACAAATTGAAATGCATAATTGTTATACTCACGTTTATTGAGAACTATATATTTAGAAAAATGAGATAATGGAACACATAAGTTATTTCCATCCATGTATTGGTTTTCTACTTCCTCAAACAACTGAGTAGTCTCATTCCAATAATAAATTCTAGGTTCAATTGATGAATCATTTAAAACTGATTCATCAAGACTAAAGGATAATTTAGCTGAAACAAAAGTTCCATCCAACAAAAATTCATAGCCATTTGAAAGGTATCCGGGAATATCAGAATTCAAAAACGGATCATCATCCTCTAATTTTATTGTCGATAGACTGTCAATCTGATTGCCTGTTAATGTGATATCAAGATTCGGAACTGCCAACCCATTGTCTGATGCTTCGCATGCAACTGTAATTGAAAATTCTCTATTACCATCTAATATACCATCATCAAGCGAATCTCTGTCATTAGGATTCATGTTATACTTAAGCTCATTTGAATCAGATAATCCATCTCCATCAGTATCCGCATCATTTGGATCAATAACCATCTCAAATTCTTCTAAATTGCTTATTCCATCATTGTCATTATCTTCCTGACCATCTAAAATGCCATCATTATCTGTATCAGGAGAATTAGGATAAGTAAGAGTAGTAAATAATTCAAAACCATCTGGAAGCCCATCATTATCACTATCCGTGTTGTATTTATCAGTTCCAATTGCTTCCTCATAGAAATCCGGAAGTCCATCATTATCACTATCCGTTAAATCCACTTCTTCATTCTGTGCAACAGAATATGAATACAACACATAGTTAATCGGCTCATCACCTGACTCGCCATCACAACCCTTAATTCCAATTGAAACACTTTCACCCGGAGCGATGGTACTGTTATACTCCGCATTTCTGACTACATAATGATTGTCTTCATGTTCTTCAATAGTGCCATTTCATATTTCATTAATTTCTCTGTCGAAATCAAACTCCAATACCCAATCTTCCAGAACCGTATCTGTATTATTTCTTATAGAAATCGTACTTGTGTATCCTGTCCCCCAATCACTATCAACGATATACTGAATTGCATAATCATCTTCTGCAACTTCCGTAATTGTACCAATTAATTCATAGTTCTCTGGAAAACCCTTGAACGCATGGTTGCCTGATATTCCAAATTCAATGCTGTTACCTACAGCTATATCCTGATTCCAGCCAACATTCTTAATAACATAATTGTTACCCTCATTTGAAGATACTTCAGCATTCCAAATATTGGTTATGGAATTATTGTAATCAAATCCTAAATACCAGTTCTGAATTGTACTGTCTCCGGTATTTTCCAACTTGACAGTTGCATTATATCCCGCATTCCAATTAGATGTCAGGGTAAATGTCACTTTGTAATTTTCACCTTCAAAAACATTTTCAGTAGTCACCTGATCCCATGTACTACCATCATTTCCATCTGTTGTTGTTTCCTCTGTAGCCACAACATCCTCTGTTGCTGATTCTGCATCATTTCCTGATACAGTTGCTTCTTCTGTTACCGCTTCGTTCGTTGTTACTGCTTCTGTTGAAGCCTCTGTAACTGTACCTTCCTGTGCATATGCAGGTACATTAACTGCACTGAAACACATTGTAACTGCCATTACATACGCCAGTGCCTTTGTCCAAATTTTCTTCATATTCTTTCCCTTCCTAAAAATTATCTCTAAAACAAAAAAACTGCAATGATAATCATTGCAACCGAACCATCAATATAATAAAATGTGCCCATTTTATTACTTAGACTTCATGCTTTGCGTCCTTATGTTCCCATAAGTTTGCCCATATTTTGGCTATACAAATCGTGATATACAGTTCCTGCGCTCCCCCTCTTCTATCAAATTTGATTTGTACAAAAACACCATTATTGTATGATATAATTCGTTATATTTCAACATTTTTTCATATTTCACATCATTTGTAAATTTTCTCTAAGTTCCAAAGTAACACCCATTTATAGCTTGCTAAAGTACTAAAAGCATTTCATCCAATCCCAACTGCCATTTTTATAATTTGTTATTAGTTGTTACTAGATTTTCTTTCCCTTGTTTTTTCCCTTATGAGGGTTCGTAATCAAGGGTAAAATGATATAACACGATACAAGATGTGATGGAGATGACACCAATGAAAAGTTTAGGATTTTCGAGCGTTTGACGAGATTTCTATAACAAAATATAACAGTTATTAAATGCTATAGATTTCGTCATTTGAGAACTTGAAGTTGTCTATTTAATACAAAATATTAGTAATTTCATTATATTCCTCATCGGTTAATACTTTGACCCATAAGCAGGGCTGAACATCTACAAATCCTGCTTTAAG
>CADBRR010000007.1 GCA_902797145.1 uncultured Eubacteriales bacterium
CTGTTTAAGCTGTGCTATCTGTTCTTCATATTGCGTTATGCTTGTTCCGTTGCCTTTGAGTTCGGCTTTTTCCGCTGTCTTGAGTTCGTCTATAACCTTGTCTGCAAGCTCATCTGAAAGCCCCAACGATACAAGCTTTTCCTTTTTGATGTTCATTTCCTTTCACCTCCGTTATTTTCCATGTTACAAAACATGATATTTTGTCATTTATCGCCTGACAAAAGGCAAAATAAAACAGCCCCGTATTTACGAAAGCTGCCTGTAAGTTGTAAGTCATGTCAAATTAGTTTTGGTCGTATACTTGATCATAAACCCTTTGCAACATGATTCCACTATCCGTTGGTTCATCATTGTTGCCTAACATTCCATCAATAATAACGTCATCTATAGCATCGAGTATGGCCTTAACATCATTTCCCTGTACTAGTTCATCTATTGATGGAACATATTTCCTCAATAACTCAATTTGCTCTTTTGTCACATTAATCATCGTTATTCTTTGCCTTTCTTTTTTATTTGGTTTGCTTGTATGACATTTCCGGTATCAGGATTAACTGTTACCTCAATACCGTAGTTCCTATATTTTTGACTTCTGCCGTTACTTGATGCTCTTATAGGAAGAACCTCTGTATCTTCGCTCGTCAATGCAGATAGTATGTCATCAACAGTCACGCCATTTCTTCTCTGTTCAACCGAACCAATAATCCTTGCATACAAGTGTGCTGTATTTCCCATAATCTTTGTGCCACCGACTGTAGTTAGACCTATTAACTTTGTGTCAGCTTCGATGCAAATCTCTTTAAATAAATCAAAATCAGCAAGTGTCGTTAGTTCTCCGATTTCTATTGAACGTTTATACTCCTTGAACAGACGCCAATCGTCGCTATATTTCAACTTCTGAAAATCCTCAAAGTTTTTTGGTGCGTTACTTCCAAGTACTCCGATATATAGATCATATTGCTTTCTGTCCTCAGTTTCATTATACAATGCCTTACGGCGTAAGTCAATCGTGCCAACACCATATTTTTCTTCCTGCTCTTTCTTCCACTCCTCATACGTCATATTATCAGGCACATTATACTGCTCACCGGTTGTCGGATCCCTTGCTATCCTATCTGCAAGCCCTTCCATATCCTCAAAATACGGAGCTGTACAGCACCTGCACCACGGGTGAAACGGCGGTGCTGTCGCACCGACCTCATATTGGCTCATCTCGTACACTTTGCCGTCAAGGGCTGAACATATCTCACAGGTGTATTTATCGAGTGCACCGACTATCTCGTACCTTTCAAGACCGAGTTCCTTATAACAATCCTTTTGTGCTTCGGAAGCAAAGTATGCACTTTCAGTCATAATAACCCTGCTTGCGTTTAATCTTGTCGTATTAAACTGCTTTGCTATCGTATCAATAGCCCTGCGAGGGGGCTCGCCTGTCGCAATCATTCGTGTAAGCTCACGGTTGACCGTTTCAACAAGTTTGTTTTTATCACTCCAACATCGAGCATTAAATTGAGTAAGTAAATGAAAATGGGATTGTTCGTCAACATACCCTCGATAATGCAAGGCATACCTTCACTACTATGTGGAAAGAAAAGAAGCTCAACGAAGCAATGCGAAGAAAAATACAAGGTCATTCAGAACGAGGAATCGGATAAATAGTTTATACACATTATGAAATTGAAAAGCTCATAAAAGAACTGAACTGATTATAATATTCAAAATCGAGTACACATTTTTGTGTCTTGTGTGTTTTGCTTGTGTCTTGTAAGTGCAAATTTTGTGCAAAATCAAGAATTAAAAACGCAAAAAACCCCGAAACATAGGCGTTTCGGGGTATGATAATTTTTGTAAAATTATCTCTTTGAGAACTGAGGTGCACGACGAGCTGCTTTCAAGCCGTACTTCTTTCTTTCCTTCATTCTCGGATCTCTTGTGAGGTATCCTGCCTTCTTGAGTGCACCACGCAATGAGGGGTCTGCAACCAAGAGTGCTCTTGATATACCATGACGAATTGCACCAGCCTGACCTGTTGTGCCACCGCCATATACGTTTACGAGTACATCGTACTTGCCCATTGTATCTGTAAGAACCAAAGGAGCACGAACGATCATCTTGAGTGTTTCGATACCGAAATAGTTTTCAAGATCTCTTCTATTGATAATGATGTTACCTGTGCCGGGAATCAAACGAACACGAGCAACTGACTTTTTACGTCTGCCTGTACCTGAATACTGAACTGTAGCCATTTTCGTTATTCTCCTTCCTGATTATTTGAGCACCAATACTTCGGGCTTCTGAGCTTCATGATCATGCTCTGTGCCACGATATATACGAACCTTCTTGAGCATCTGTCTGCCGAGCGGTCCCTTAGGCATCATACGACGGATTGCTTCATATACTGCAAATTCGGGCTTTGTGTTGAGCAATGTACGATAATCAATTTCTCTCAATCCTCCCGGATATCCTGTATGATGATAATAATTCTTCTTATCAAGCTTTTTGCCTGTCAAAATTACTTTATCTGCATTAAGTATTATAACATGATCGCCTGTATCAACGTGTGGTGTAAATATCGGCTTATTCTTTCCTCTGAGAATAGCAGCTACTTGTGAAGCAAGACGGCCAAGAACCATGCCTTCTGCATCTACAACATACCACTTGCGTTCAACAGTTTCTTTTTTAGCCATATAAGTCTTCATGGCATTTCCTCCTATTTTACCGCAAAATAATATTATTTTTGTTTTGTATTTTTTAGTAGCTTATGATACAATAAACGTGTATGCTTCCGGGGCAGGCCGCTCTACACCAATCGTATTAAAAGTACAACATTGATATTTTAATTGATAAATCAATTATTGTCAATACATTTTATGAATTTTAAAGAAATTTTTTTGTTTTTTTACTGTTTTATCCTAAAAATACTTATTTTACTTGATATTTTCCGCAAGAGTCATTATAATAAGCATTATTGAGTTTGAAATAAACTTAAAATTTCCGACAGGAGCAGAAATTTATGAAAAAAACTATAGCAATTTTAATCACACTTTGTGTGCTTTTCAGCCTCGTTGCAGGCTGCACGCCCAAAGAGGAAGAGCCTGTAAAATATGGCGATTTCGGTTTATTCACGACAACCGATATTTACGGCAATGCCGTAACGCAGGAAGATTTCCGTGGAAAGCGTGTCATGTTCACGATGTGGGATACATCGCTCGACGGTATTGACAAGTACATAGGTATTCTCCAGCAGCTCAGCGATGAATATGCTCAGAAGAACATGATAGTTGTTTCGCTCATCATTGATGCCATCAACCCTGATACATTAGAAATCAAGCAAGATGTAGTTGACGAAGCAAAGCGCCTTATGGAAGAAAACGGCGGCAGATTTATGGTAATAGTTCCTACAAAAGGAATGCTTGAAGGTCTTATTAAGGAAATTGAATACACCCCCTCCACTTTCTTTATAGAAACTGACGGAACATATCTTTCGGATATGTATGTAAGGGGTTACGGTTTTGAAACATGGAAGATGCTTATTGAAGATGACGTATTCAATCATAAGGCATTCAGCGATGAAAATCCCAACCATACTCCTGAAAACTGAGTATCAATATTTCAAAACTGCATATAATAGTATTATAATCTGAAAGGAAGATATGGAAATGAAGAAAATATTAAGCAAAACAATTTCTGCTTTTCTTGCGTTCATTATGTGTACAATGCTTATTTCATCAGGTGCATTTGCGCTTGACGCAGGAGAAAAGCGTGTTGCAATGGGTGCTGACCTTCCGCAGAGTGAACGTAATGCGATATATTCAAGGTTCGGCATAAATTATGGTGATGTCAAGGAAATTCAGGTAACGAACAAAGAAGAGCGTGAATATCTCGAAGGACTTGTATCCGAGAGCAAAATTGGTAATGTTGCGCTTTCATGCGTATATATAGAAACGCTTGAAGAGGGAAAGGGCATTGACCTATCTGTTCACAACATAAAGTGGTGCACAGAAGATATGTACAAAAATGCGATGATAACGGCTGGAATAACAGATGCACGAGTTATGGTAGATGCTCCCCACCCTGTTACAGGAACTGCTGCCCTTACAGGAATGTACAAGGCGTACGAGGACATAACAGGCAAAAAACTTGATGAGAACGCAAAGCAGGTAGGCACAGAGGAGCTTGTTGTAACAGGTGAACTTGCAGATTACATTGGAAGCGAAGATGCAACAAAGCTTATCACCGAGCTAAAAAAAATACTTGATGTTACAAAGGATATGACCGATGATGAAGTTCGCAGCGAGATTCGCAAGCTTGCAAAAGAATACAACATTGAGCTTACGGACTTGCAGGTTGACAAGCTTTTAGAACTTTGCAGAAGCCTTGAAGGTCTTAATGTAGATGAATTAAGACAGAGAATAAATGATTTAGCAAACACAGTTAAGAAGGCATCAACAATAGGTGAAGCAATATCAAAGTTTGCTGAAAGTGTAAAGAATTTCTTCGTATCAATTGGAGAATTCTTTTCAAAGCTTTTCGGCGGTGGAGACGACTAAATTAAGATTTTAAAAAATTATGCGGTGGCATTTATATGTCGCTGCATTTTATTATATATTATGTTTTTTCTTTACAAAACCCAATATGATGATTTATTATATAATTAAATAAATATGAAAGGAAATAAACATATGGTTTTCAGCGAATTTGAATACAAGCGTCCTAACATAAAGGATTTTTCGGACAAAGTAGATGTACTTGTTGCAAAAATCAACAATGCAAAAGCATTCGATGAAGTTAAAGATGCAATTTATGAAATGAACAAAATAACAAAGGCTATGATGACAGACCTTGAAATAGGCGGAATAAGATATACGCTCAACACAAACGATGAGTTCTATGCGCAGGAGCAAGATTTTATAGACGAGAACGCTCCTCTTATTGATGAAATTGGCGTAAGATTTGCAAAGGCTGTTGTTGACTCAAAATTTCAAGAAGAAATAAGTAAGGAATTTGGAAAACAATATATTCGTCTTTCAAAGAACACAGTTGACAGATTTGCTCCCGAACTCATTCCGTTCAAGCAGGAAGAAAACAAGCTTTCAAGCGAGTATCAGAAGCTCGTTGCATCGTGCAATGTAGATTTCAATGGTGAAAAGTGCAACATTTACGGATTACTCAAGCACATGCAGGATCCCGATAGAAGCATAAGAAAGCTTGCATTTGAAAAGTGGGCAGGATTCTTTGCAGAGAACGAAGAAAAGCTCGATGAGATTTATGACAAGCTCGTTCATCTTCGCGATAAGATGGGCAAGGCGCTCGGATTTGAAAACTTTGTACCGCTCGGATACATGAACATGGGCAGGCTCGATTACACACCCGAACAAGTTGGCGTATTCCGTGAACAGGTTCGCAAGTACATCGTACCTGTATGCGCAGAATTGAGAGAGCGTCAGGCAAAGAAAATCGGTGTTGACAAGCTCAAATATTATGACGAAGGATTCATGTACACAGACGGCAACGCAATGCCTATTGGCGACAGAGAATTCCTCGTTGGCTGCGCACAGAAAATGTACAATGAATTGAGCGAAGATACAGGCAAGTTCTTCAAGTATATGGTTGATACACAATTGTTGGAGCTGGACACAAAGCCCGGCAAAGCAGTAGGCGGTTACTGCACATTTATCCCCGATTACAATTCACCGTTCATTTTCTCGAACTTCAACGGAACATCGGCTGATGTTGACGTATTGACACACGAAGCAGGCCATGCATTTATGTCATATTGTTCTGCAAGGCACAATGAGCTTTATGATTATTTGTTCAGCACAAACGAAGTAAACGAGATTCATTCAATGAGTATGGAATTCTTTGCACATCCTTGGATGGAATTGTTCTTTGGTGATGCAGCAGACAAGTATCGTTATGCGCATACAGCAGACAGCCTTGAATTTGTTCCTTATGGCGTTTGCGTTGATGAGTTCCAAGAAAAGGTTTATTCAAACCCGGACCTCACACCGAAGCAGAGAAAAGAACTTTGGCATGAGCTTGAACAGAAATATCTTCCCACAAGGGATTTCGATGGCAACGAATTTATGGAAAACGGTGGTTTCTGGCAGAAACAGTCACATATCTTCCTAAATCCGTTCTATTACATCGACTATACTCTCGCTTCAATGGGCGCATTCGAGTTCTATGGCAAGATGAAAAAGGACAGAAATTCGGCATGGACAGATTATGTAAATCTCTGTAATGCTGGCGGTTCACTCCCCTATCTTGAATTGCTCTCGCTTGCTAACCTTTCAAATCCGTTTGAAGAAGGCAGCGTTGAAAAGGCTATTTCAAGCCTCGTAGAAGATTTAAACAATTCTGACTATTAAAACTTAAAAAATATAAAAACTGGGTCGCACGAAATCGTACGGCCCTTTATTGTTCGTATTAAATTTATCTGCCAACGAATCTTACAAGTGAATCATTCCTTGAAATCTTGAATGAATTTTTCCACTCTTCAACCTGATTGTTATAAGCTGTTGACTTTTTGTCATCAGTTACCTGTGTTTCGATTTCTTTCTTAACATCTTCATCAAGTGCAACTTCGCCTTCAGTTACCTTTGAAACGAGCATAATGAAGTGAGTACCCTTATCGCTCTTTACTGCTGATGAAACATCGCCAATGTTTCTAAGTGCAAGACCAGCCTTTGAGAACTGTTCATAATAATCAGCTGCATTGTATTCGCTGAGCAAATACCCCTTTTCCTTATAAGGATCTCTTGTCATACCCGGATCTTCGTTGTACTGTTCAATGAGCTTATCAAATTCAGCTTCGTTGAGGTTGCCTGCTTCCTTGAGTGCATCTATTGCAGCAGCAACTTCTTGAACCTTTTCTTCAGGTGTCTTTGCTGCTTCGCCATCTTCGCCTGTTTCTGTCTGTTCAGCTTCATCATTGATAAAAATGTGCTTTACATATACATAACCCTTAGGAGCATAGAGAGGACGAACGCCACCATCCTGCAAATATGCTGACATATCTGTAGCATAGTTAGCAGGTGTTGCTTCATAGTTTGTCTTATCTGCTGTAAGGAGCTTATCGTATGCTTCCTTAATCTCTTCATCATTTGCAGCGATACCTTCTGTAACAACATTATAAACCTTTTCAATTATTGCGTCCTTTGTGAACTCGTCCTTGAGCATCTTCTTATAAGAATCAAGAGTGTAAGTTGTATTCTTCTTAAGATAATCGCCAAAGAGTTCGAGTGACTTTGCCTTGATTTCAGCTTCATCCGTAATTGATGAATCAACAAGTGTTTTATAGTAGTTTGATGCGCTGTCAAGTTCTGACTCAACCTTCTTATCAACTTCTGCAACTTCTTCGTCTGTAAGCTTGAACTTATCGTCCTGTGATGCTGCATAAAGTATAACGCCCTTATTTATAAGCTCGTCCATAACTTTTGACTGGAATTCAGCAAGTGCTTCTGCATTAACAGTTCCATCCTGATTAGTAACATTGTACTGACCCATCTGTTGATATGTTGACTGCATATTACTGAAAATAGTTTGATACTCACTCAAAGTAAGTTTAACATTACCTACCTGCGCAACGACAGGATCCGTATTTCTTCCGCTGCATCCTGCAAAGGCAGCCATAAGCATTACTGCTACGAGAGTCAATGCAAGAATCTTAGTGATTTTCTTTGTCATTTTAGAAACTCCTTTTTAATTTTAAAATCGTTCCTTAATATTTTATAACTTATAATGCAATTTGTCAATCGTAAACTAAATACTATTGAAAGTTTATATTCATAAAATTAATATAATGTTTGGCAAAATCAATATTTTGGTGTATAATGGATATACAATCACTTTAAGGAGTTAGGAACAATGGAAAAAATCTATCGTATTCTCACAATTAACCCCGGCTCAACATCAACAAAAGTCGGCGTTTTTGAAAACGATACACAGATATGTGAAGTCGTTACACGTCATTCAAAGGAAGAACTTGACAAGTTTGATTCAAACATAGCTCAAAAGGGTATGCGCCTTGAACTCGTTGTAAAGGCACTTGAAGAAAAGAACATAAAGCTCGATGAAATTGATGCTTTCGTTGGACGTGGCGGTATAGTAGCTCCGCTCGAAAGCGGCGTATACGCAGTAGGCGAAAAGCTTCTTTATGACCTTGAACATTCACAGGCACAGTATCACGCTTCATGCCTTGGCGGACTTATCGCTCATGAACTCGGTGAAAAGTATGGTAAACCCTCATTTATCGTTGACCCTGTTGTTGTAAACGAAAGAATACCCTATATGAATCTTTCAGGACTTCCCCAGTGTGAAAGAGCTTGTGTATGGCACGCACTTAACCACAAAGCTATCGCACGCAAATGCGCACAGGATATGGGCAAAAAATATGAAGATTGCCGTTTCGTAATTGCGCATATGGGCGGCGGTGTTTCGGTTGCAGCTCATGCAAACGGAAGAGCTATTGATGTTCAGGACGGTTTCAACGGCGAAGGTTCATTCTCACCCGAACGCTGCGGTGCTATCCAAGTACATAGCCTTGTTACAATGTGCTTCTCAGGGAAATATACAGAAGCTGAAATGAACGCATTTGCGAACAAGAACGGCGGTATTGCTGCACACCTTGGAACAAAGGATTTCATGGAAGTTGAAAGACGAGTTCTTGCCGGCGAAGAAAAGGCTACAATGGTATTTAACGCAATGGCTGCACAGCTTTCAAAGGATATAGGCGCAATGGCTGCTATGCTTGAAGGCGATGTAGATGCAGTTGTTCTTACAGGCGGTCTTGCTTACTCAAAGCCGTTCGTAGAACTCATTACAAAGAGAGTAAAGTTCATAGCTCCTGTTAAAGTTTATGCAGGTGAAGATGAACTTCGTGCGCTCGCACAGGGCGGTCTTCGTGTTTTGAGAGGCGAAGAACAAGCTAAAGAATATAAGGGCTAATTTATAAGTTAATAATAAAAAAACGAGCAAGGCTTCTATTCGAGCCTTGCTCAGACTTGTAAAATTTGATTTAACTTTTCGAGAAACACTCCCAAATCTTTTTAATTGTTTTTCCCCTCATATAAGTAACAAATCAAAATCAAAAATTGCAACCATTTCCCGAAATAATTTTCTCATATACTAATACCCTTGCAAAATTGAAAATGCAAAAACTGCAAAGAGATTTTTGGCATAATATACAAATATTTTTTAAACTCTTGACTTTGTCAGTACCGTCGAATATAATATAAAATGAATTATATTGTTGGAATGAATTGTATGAAATATATTACTGCAAGCCAAGCTGCACAAAAATGGGGAATATCTCAAAGACGTGTTCAATTTCTTTGTGCTGAAGGCAGAATAGACGGCGTGTTTAAATTGGGTGAAGCGTGGGCTATCCCTACAAATGCTTTAAAAACAGGTGATTCAAGAATGAAACATAAAAAAGGAGTTACAAAAGTAATGAATGTAATAGATTTATTTTGTGGCTGTGGTGGTTTATCATACGGATTTGAAAAAGCAGGATATAATATTTTATTGGGAATAGATAACGATTCAAAAGCCTTGGAAACTTTTGAATTAAATCATAAAGGAGCAAAGTCGATTTGCAGAGATATAACAACTGTATCTTATGAAAAAGATATAAAGCCGATTATAGGAAACAAAGAGATTGATTTAATTATTGGTGGTCCGCCTTGTCAGGGTATGTCGTTATCAGGGCCGAGAAAATTCGATGACCCGAGAAATAGTCTATATTTTTCATACATTAGACTTGTAGAAGAAATTAAACCAAAGGCCTTTGTAATTGAAAATGTTCCAGGATTGGTAGAGCTTTTTAATGGCAAAATAAAAGATAGTATTATTGAAAAATTTACTCATATGGGATATAACATTCAATATCGAATTTTGTGTGCAGCCGATTATGGTGTTCCGCAAAGCAGGCGAAGAGTTGTTTTTGTTGGATTGAAAAAAGGTAAATTTGTATATCCTGAGCCATTAAATGAAGTTGTTACTTGTGAAATGGCACTGTCTGATTTACCAACACTTGAAAATAGTGTGGGAACAGAACAGGCAGAGTATTTAACACCGCCACAGAACGAATACCAGAAGTTAATGCGCTGTCATTCAAATATAGTAAGAAACCATATTGCTGCAAACCATTCTGAAAAAGTACAGAAAATTATTGCATTAGTTCCAGACGGAGGAAATTATAAAGATTTGCCTGAAGAATATATTAATTCTCGCAATTTTCATGTTGCATGGACAAGGTTTGCAAGCAAAAAGCCTGCACCAACTATTGATACGGGGCACAGACATCATTTTCACTATAAATTTAATAGAGTTCCTACTGTTCGTGAATGTGCAAGGTTACAATCATTTCCTGATAATTTCATATTTTTAGGAAATAAGACACAGCAATTCAGGCAAGTTGGAAACGCTGTTCCTCCGTTACTTGCTCAATGTTTAGCGGAAAGTTTAAAGGAACAAATAAAGGAGTGAATTGTACAATGTATGAAATACCAAGCGAATATTACTTAAGATTGCACCATTGCCGTCCGAGATTTAAAGGCGACATTGAAAATGTTTTGATTTATATGGCAGAAGAAATATCTAAACTTCCTGAATTGCCGTGTGATGAATTTGATGATAAAATCAATCAGGCAATCAGATGTTTTCCCGGTAATATTAATAAAACAATAAAGACAATAAACAATTGGAGAACAGAAATATCATCACTTTTTGGTTTTATACAAAATAATAGTACAAGTTGCAAAGCTGGGTTGAGGGCAAAAGAATTAGCAGAAAAGCAAGATTTAGTTGAATGCTTTAAAATGTTTCTTTATAATTTTCAATATCCCGGTGCACATATAAAATCACACGAAATATTAAAACTAATAGAAGCCGGAGTTAACTTTAAACCGGCACAATATCTATTAAAAGTTCTAAAATATGCAGAAGACAGTACGGGCAAAAGACAATATATAACAAAAGCTGAATTTTGCCATTGTATTTTTAATGATTTACGTTGTGTTCGTGACAAAGAAAATTTTTCGTTGACTTGGAATAGAATTACCAAAAACAGAGATAATGAAGTTGAATACGAACAAGCAGGCGATATTATCCGCTACGCCGGAGACATAATTGACTATATGGAAATCGCCAACCTGCTTGTTACACATGACGGATATAATTTTTATATAAATACTCTTGAAAATGCAGCTGTTTTAAAATTTATAAATTCAAATGATTGGTTTTCTGATTATGACCAAATGATTGAAAACCGTAGTGCTACACTTGAGGAAATTAACAACTGTAAAAATCGGTGGTTTGAGTATGTAAACAGGGATATTGCAGATACAGTATTTGAAACCGATGTACTTGCATTTATATCCTCTGACGAAAATGAATATACAGAATTGCAGAAGCAAAGTTTAAATCTATACGACGAAAAACTTGAAGATACTGCGAGATTAAGAACAAAGGATATAGGCGACATTGGAGAAAGTCTTGTTTTTGGACACGAATGTCAAAGAATTAAAATCGGTGGTCGTAATGATTTAATCCATTTAATAAAAAGGATTCCTACACAACTTGCCGTAGGTTATGATATTCAGTCTGTTGAATTGGATGAACGGAAAAGATATATCGAAGTTAAATCAACAATAAGTTCAAAACCGTTGCATTTTAATAAAATACATCTTACTCCAAATGAATGGAGTACTGCACAAACAGTAAATGACAGATATTTTGTGTATAGACTTATGATTAGCAAGACGGAAAAGAAACTGTATATTTTACAAGACCCTGTTAGGCTATATAAAAATGATTTGATAGATATGTCTATTAAAGACGGTGCAGAAATAACATTTTATCCGCATAAGTCTGGTAATTATGAGGAGTTGTTATCATGGAAAGGTTAAAAGTTGCTTCACTTTTTTGTGGGTGTGGCGGTACAGATGTAGGCTTATTAGGTGGATTTGATTTTCTTGGGAAACACTACACAGAAAACAGAATTGATATTGTTTATGCAAATGATATTGATGACAATGCTTGTAGTATATTTAAAGAGAATTTCAATATAACACCCGATAACAGAGATATTAGAGAAGTTTCATCAAACGATATTCCTGAATTTGATATTCTTACAGGTGGTTTTCCTTGTCAATCATTTTCTATTGTCGCTCAAAATCCTAAAAGATTAGGCATAAAAGACGACAGGGGAAAATTGTTTTTTGAGATGTGCAGAATATTGAAAGAAAGACAGCCAAAATGTTTTATTGCAGAAAATGTTAAGGGGATTTTAACCGCAAACAATAGAAATGCATTCCCGTTAATAATTAAAGAATTTGAGGATTGCGGATATGATGTTAAGTACGATATTTTAAATTCTGCCGATTTTGGAGTTCCGCAGAAAAGAGAGCGTGTTATCATTGTTGGTTTTAGAAAAGATTTGAATATAAGATTTGAGTTTCCCAAAGTAGAAATTACCGAAGAAGATGAGTATACTCCGCTTAAAACTGTTATTGAAAATGATGTTGATGAAAGGTATTATTTCAGCCAAAAAGCGGTTGACGGAATGATGAGAAAACGAGCGACAATGAACAAAGGTCGTGCACAGGATATTGAAAAGCCGTGTAATACTGTTGGATCACATTTAGCAAAAGTTTCATTGAATAGTACCGACCCTGTTTTAATGGTTAATGGAAGGTATAGAAGATTTACCCCCCGTGAAGTTGCAAGAATACAATCATTTCCTGAAAATTTCAAACTTGTTGGAAGTGAATCCGCACAATATCGTGCGTTAGGAAATGCAATACCTCCAATAATGTTTTGGTACGTTACGAATACTGTAATGGAATATTTAAAAAAGTAGTCAATATTTTTAGATAGAAAGGTAATACTATGGAAAATGAAATTGTAATTAAAAATACTACCGAAATTATAACAAAAAACTTTTCATTATTTGAAAACTATTTAATGGCATTTGGATTGCCAACAGATAATGTTATTGCATCTGGTGAAGAACGTCAAAGAATAATGAATGCATTACCCGATTTTCTACAACAATTACCTCCTGAAATAAAGAAAGATGCGAAATATATTTCAAAATTCATAGCAGGAAGTGCCGTTGGGCTTTTTGATGCTGCCCTTAATTTTGTATGGAATGAAGTTATACTTAATCTTAGAAAAAAAGTAATAGTATATGGTATTGATTACTTTTACGATAGTGCTATTGGCGGAACAGTAAGGGAACAGTATAAAGACGAAAAAGACCTACCATCTGTAAAAGATCAAGTGTTATTAGATACTTGTCATAAACTTGAACTTTTGTCTGATATTCTATACAGAAAACTTTGTCATATATTAGATATGAGAAATCAAATTGGGGCATCACATCCCAATGATTATGAAATTAACGCATATGAACTTTTGGGTTGGTTACAAACGTGCATCCAAGATGTTTTTATGGATAAGATTTCTGAGTCTGCCCTAACAGTCAAATCGATAATTGACAATGCTAAAAATATACAAAAAGAATTAGATGAGGAATATTTAGCTCAATTTACAAAATCCATAAAAGAACTTTCTCCATCTATGGTATCAAACCTTCTTACAAGTTTGTTTGGTATATTTATATCACCTGATAATAGCGAAAATACAATTCGGCGAAAAAACATTTTATCTTTGTCTATCATCGCTTGGGAGTACAGCACAGAAAGTGCTAAATATGCATTAGGTGAAAAAATTGATTCATATAGAGCTAACCTAGATGAATATAAGACACAACAAGCGGAATTATTTTTTAAAAAATGTAAAGGACAAAAATATTATACCAAGGATGCTAAGACAATTAAAATAACTTTACTTTGTGAGCAATTAGAAAATGTCCATTATAGTTGGGATAATTACGCTAACGAGGTTCCAATTGCACGAGAAATAATGAGTATGATATCAAGTGTTTCAGATATTCCTAAGATACGTTTAGAAAGTCTTGTAAGAGTGTTTTTAATATGTAGAATTGGAAATGATAGATATTACTGTGAAGGTGTTTCTTTAACAGCGAGCAGATTCTATGATATTTTTTTCAAATTGTTAGATGAAAATGCAGTTGTTTGTGTTATAAATTTTTTGAAAGAAAACGGAAATCGTCATTTACTTACAGGGACACATAGACCCAATCATGTAAAGCACATTTTCAGTATTATGAAATCAGAATTATTAAGCGAGAGATGTAATTTATTATTGGACTATATCATTGATTTTAATGGTAAATTAGAAAATGTATTTTCTACGAAAGATTTTAAAGAACTTTCTAATGGAGTTTTATAAATTATAAGAAATGATATTAAGTGTTAATTTACCTAATCTTATTTTTATGCAAATAAGTGAATTTTTTAATATAAATGTAGAACGATAGCATCCCATTTTGAGGATTTGAATGTAAAACCATTCCTTGTATGTTTTCATCCATTTTAACCCCATAAAACAGGCGATTTTCAACACTTATTGCATTGCATTTCACCCCATATATGAGTTGAGCATACCACACGATAAATATGATATGCTCAACTCTCTGCACTCCTTTGACAAACCGTCAATACTTATACTGTTTTATAGAGGACTGCCATTTGTGGACCTTTTTGACAGTCTAGTCTGGAGCAAGGCTTCTATTCGAGCCTTGCTTTTGCTTATCTTATTTACCATTCATAGCTTTTTCAGCAAACGAATTATCAACAAGTTCTGAGATATTAACCCTACCTTTCAGCTCCCCTGCGCTTTCGATTATATCAAGAAGTCTGTTAAACGAATCTTCCGTCATAACAGGGTTGGTCATCCACGAGTCGGTTTGCCTATAACTTTTTGCAACAATTTCAAGCGAATCTATTGATGTATCGGGGAAAAACGGTTGCATATTCTCAGCTATTTCCCTATCTGTCGCATTCTTAACCCATTGCTGTGCTTTATAAATTGCCCTTACGAACGCTTCTACGAGCGATTTATCATTCTTAATTGTCTTCTGGTTCGTCATAAATGCAGTATATGGAACTTCGCCCGATGACTGCCCGACATTTGCAACGATATAACCTTTGCCTTGATTCTGGAATTCAGTAGCGGTCGGTTCAAATAATGTTACAAAATCGCCTGTTCCGCTATCGAATGCACCGCCCATCATATTGAACTGAATGCTCGTTATAACTTCAACATCTTTGCCGGGAATAAGTCCATGCTGTTTGAGAACATATTCAAGAGTCATAAGTGGCATTCCGCCTTTTCTACCGCCGATTATAGTTTTGCCTCTCAAACTTTCCCAATCAAAATTATCATCTTTTTCTCTTCCGACAAGAAATGAACCGTCACGCTTTGTGAGCTGAGCAATTACCATAGGATGTTCCTGCTTGCCTTCGTTTACAACATAAACGCCTGTTTCGGGACCCATAAGCGCAAAATCTGCTTCGCCCGATATGAGCGCCGTCATACTCTTATCACTTCCGCCACCTGTTACGATATTGACTTTCATACCTTCTTCTTCAAAGAAACCTTTGTTCACAGCAACATAAAGCGGCGCATAGAATACCGAGCGTGTTACCTCGTTAATCGTAATTTCACGAAGCTTTTTTTCGCTGCTCCCTGAACAGCCAGTCAAGGCAGAAAGTGCCATTATCAATGCAAGCACGATAAGAATTGTCTTTTTCATTGTAAGTTGACCTCCAATATTTTTATTGCTATATATTTATGAATAAAATTATTTTTTTGTGTGTATTATTTGCAAAAATCGGTAATAATAACAAAAAACAGAAAGGACAATATAATATGGAAAACATAAAAGGCACTAAAACCGAATCAAACATTCTTCACGCATTCGCAGCAGAAGCACAGGCAAAAATTAAATACGACTTCTATGCACAGAAAGCAAAAAGCGACGGTTTCGTTCAAATCGAAAAAGTATTTGATGAAATATCGCATAACGAGCTTGAACACGCGAAGATATGGTTTAAGTATTTAAACGGAGGTGAGGTTCCGACAACGGACATAAATCTTACCGATGCAGCATCGGGTGAAAAGTATGAATGGTCTGAAATGTATTCACAGTTTGCACAAGAAGCTCGTGAAGAGGGATTTGAAGATATAGCAAGCAAATTTGATATGATAGCGAGCATAGAAAAAGACCACGAATCAAGATATGAATCATTAAGAAGCGATATTGACAAGGATTCAGTATTTTCAAAAGGGCAACAAACACGCTGGATATGCCAGAATTGTGGTTATATATTTGAGGGCGAGCAAGCACCTGAAGTATGCCCTGTATGCGCACAGCCTCAATCATATTATAAAGTATATGGTTCATAAAGGAAAATCATATTGTCATATTCGATAATTTGTGATAAAATATCAAGGAAATAATCGGATATGAGGCATATGATATGAAAAAAGGCTGGTTAGTAGTAAATCATTTTTTGAACTCGGAAAAATTCTTTGATATATACGATAGGCTCTGCAAGTCCTGCAAGGATACGGATATAGTCCTTGAGAAAAAGACAAGTGCAGAGCTTATGTTCAATGCTGTTGACAATACGCTGTTGTTTGAAAAAAATCTTCCCGACTTTGTTCTATTTTGGGACAAGGATTTATATCTTGCTCAATCGCTCGAAAGCATGGGACTTAGGCTATTTAACACGAGCAGGGCAATAGCGCTTTGCGATGACAAGGCACTTACGCATATGGCGCTTTGCGGCCATAACATCAAGATGCCCAAAACGATAATTGCACCTAAAACCTACCCTCGTTATGGTTATATTGATAAGTTTTTCATTGAAAAAGCGATTGAGGAATTAGGTTTTCCAATGGTAATAAAGGAATGTCGTGGTTCGTTCGGCGCACAGGTATATCTTGCAAAGAACGAGCAGGATTTTACTCGTATCCTCGAAAGCGTTAGCGGAAGACCTATACTTTTGCAGGAGTTCGTATCGTCAAGTTATGCGCATGATATAAGGATTAACGTTGTAGGTAAACGTGCTGTTGCAACTATGTACAGATATAACGAAAACGGAGATTTTCGTGCAAACATTACGAACGGCGGAAGTATGAAGCCATATGAGCCTTCGCAAAAACAAGTAGATGTTGCAATAAAAGTTTGTGAAATACTTGGGCTTGATTTTGCAGGCGTTGACTTACTATTTGGCGAAGATGATGAACCTATACTTTGCGAAGTAAATTCAAATGCACACTTTAAAAACATATATGATTGCACCGGAATAAATGTTGCCGATGCTATAATTGAACATATAAGCGAGGCGCTCAAATGAAAGGAATTATAGTTTATGATGCAGCTTCCGCAGAAAAGAACAAGTACTATATAGACCTCTATTATGAGCAAGGCAAACTAAAAAACATAGACTTTGAGCTTCTGATTATAGAAAATATAGAGTATGGTATTTTTGATTCTAAACCGTCAATTAAATATAACGGAAAGGCATATGAAGATTTTGATTTTGCCATTGTTCGCACAGATGCGCCGCTTCTATCAAAACATATAGAAAATATGGGAAAAAAGGTTTTCAACAGTTCCTTTATTTCAGAAATTGCAAACGATAAGCGCAGAACATATGAGCTGCTGTCATCACTTGGAATACCTATGCTTGACACGTGGTTTGATTCGTGTAAAAATCCTGTTTTTCCGCTTATAGTCAAGCCGTCACGAGGACATGGCGGTCAAGGCGTAACGCTTGTAAAGAACATTGAAGAATATAACTCCGCAATAGAAGCATTAAAGCCTGATAAATGCGTAATTCAGTCGCTTGCGAGCGAAAGAGGCAAGGATTTGCGTGTTTATGTTGTGGGGAAAGAGATAATAGCAGGAATTTTAAGAACATCAGATACTGATATAAGAAGTAATTATTCGCTTGGCGGTCATGCGCAGGTTTATAACCTCAACGATGAAGAAAAGGCGCTTGTAAACAAAATAATTTCACACTTTGATTTTTCGATGGTCGGCATTGATTTTCTTTTCAATAACGGTTCGCTCGTATTCAACGAAATTGAAGATATAGTCGGGGCAAGGATGTTATATGCAACGACGAACATAAATATAGTTGAAAAATATGTAGAATTCATAAAAAAGTCGCTCGCAGGTTGATCCTGCGGGCGATATTGTTATAAAATTATTTTGCATTACCAAGTGATGATGTATCACAGTTTTCCTTTTCGATAAGAACTGCATGGACTGCAAGTCTGCCATTCTGATAATTAGCACGGTTGCAAGTAACAAGCGTTACCATTTTATCGGTAGGCTTGATTTCCGTATCAACCGGATACATTGAAAGGCTCATCATATCGTTCTGATAAGCTGCAAACTCGTCATCATTTGCGAAATCAACCCTCATAAATTTAGGATTTCCGCCATCAACTGTATATACCGAAACTACTTTATAAGTATATCTTGTATCTCCAAAGTAAATATAGAAAACCCTGTGCGCATTGTAAAATTCCTTATCGGTATAATTGATGAGGTTTGCAAACATTGTGCCATTTTTCATATTATGACCGAACATAACTATTGACCTACCATCAGGAACTTTACATTCATAATCAACAAATATACATCCCTGCTTTGAAGTATCCTTTGCGGCATCATGCTTGAGATAATAATCATTATCTTTTCCTTGTGCTATCGGATAATTTATAATAGTATCATCAATCGTTATCCAACCGCAAACATCGCTGTTCATCGAACGATACCTGCTATAAGGTAATGGCGTTGCAATAGGATCTTTTTCGTCACCACCATCAAAGTTATCAATAGGAACTATCGGAAATGGCGAACCGCTATTATTAGCTGAAGGATCTGCGCTCATATTGGGATTTATATCATTTCCTCTGCACGCAGCAAATGTAACAAGCATTATTGCGCATATAAATACTGCTATTATTTTATTTGTTTTTGTCATTGTGTTCTCCTTTACAAAATATAACTAATTTTTAAATATTATAACCCATTGGCAATAAAATATCAAGTAAATAAAGTATGAACAAAATTTTTCATATTTGTTAATATATTATTTAAATATTTATCTTGAACAGAGCAAATAAAAATGGTAAAATATAAAGGTATACTATGCTTAATAATATTTGTTTATAATTCGGAAGGGGAATTTAATAATATGGCATTGTTTGAATTTAACGATGTTGGTATCGATCTTGGTACTTCAAGCGTTTTGGTTTATGTTCGTGGCAAGGGTATTGTTCTTCGTGAACCCTCTGTCGTTGCAATAGAAAAAGTTTCAGGCAGGATTGTTGCTATTGGTGAAGATGCAAGGAAAATGCTTGGCAGAACTCCAGGCAGGATCGTTGCTGTTCGTCCGCTTCGTGACGGTGTTATTTCAAATTATGATGTAACGGAAAGGTTGCTTCATCATTTTTTGAAAAAGGTTGTAGGTAATAGAATTTTCTTCAAGCCTCGTGTTATCGTATGCGTTCCGTCAGGCGTTACTGAGGTTGAAAAGCGTTCTGTAATCGGCGCAACGGAAGAAGCAGGAGCAAGGCATACATGGCTTATTGAAGAACCTATTGCAGCGGCTATAGGCGCAGGTATTGACATTTCTCAGCCACGAGGCAATATGATAGTCGATATTGGTGGCGGAACAACAGATGTTGCTGTTATTTCACTCAACGATTCCGTACTTTCAGAATCAATTAAGGTTGCTGGCGACAAGTTCGATGATGCTATCGTTCGTTATATGCGCAAAAAGCATAATTTGCTCATTGGTGAAAGAACTGCTGAACAGATGAAAATTCAGATAGGTTCTGCATATCCGAGAAAAGAACAGCAATCCATCGAAGTTAAAGGCAGAAACCTCATTTCGGGTCTTCCCCAATCAATAACTGTTGGTTCAAACGAGATGATAGATGCGCTTGAAGAGCCGCTCCAGACTATTCTTGAAAGCGTTCGTACATTGTTTGAGAAAACTCCGCCTGAACTCGCAAGCGATATCGCCGAGAACGGTATTTGCCTTACAGGAGGCGGCGCACTTCTCTATGGTATGGACAAGTTCATTCAGGAACATACAAAAGTTCCCTGCTATGTTGCAGAAGATCCTATTTCATGTGTTGCTATTGGAACTGGTAAGTCACTTGAACATCTTGAAATGCTCGACAGCGCAGTATCCGATTATAGGCGTGGCGATTATTTTGATGCTTAAAATTTGAAATTATAACTGCATAAAACATAAAAAATAAGGGCGCTAATTGCACCCTTATTTTTAAGTGAAATCTTCGATTTTTAACAGTTCCCACAGTCCTGTAACGCTATGGTTTACTTCCTGCTCTCCCTCCTTATAAAAACTAATATTTTTCTTTATGTTCACGACAAATTTCTTGTCTTGTTTAATTAAGCGCAATAGCTCTGCGCAGTTTTTCGCATCATCAAGCGCATTGTGTTGCACACCGTCAAACGGTATTCCTGCCATATCAAGCGCATTCATAAGCGATAACTGATACTGTGTCTTTTCACCAACACCCAGAATCCTCGCATACACACGCTGAAAATTCATCCACTTTCTTTGAAACGGTAACGGAGCTTCTTTAAAAATTCCTTTCATAAGGCATTCGTTTTTAAATTGAAGCTCGTCTGCATCGCTCCATGCGTAAATCCTCGTTTCATCATCGCCTATCCATCTTTGAAAATTTCCAAATGCAACATTGAGCATATCCGCACCCTTTACCATAGAATCGCTTATTCCTGTAAGGTTTTTTATATGCGACTCAATCGTATTATATTCAGGCTTTACCAAACAACAAAAAGAATCCCTGACATTATAATCCGAATCAAGCCGCACCGCACCTATCTGAATAATTTCATTGCTCGTCGCAGGCTTTGCGCTTTTTTTGAATTTCTTTATACGTGTTCGTATTTGAGCATTGAGTATCGGATTCATTTCAAAATCAACAAATATGTGCTGCAATCCGATCACCTCTCTTAAATTAACTCCAAATAATATACTATCACATAAAATCATTCGTTTCAATGTTTAATTTTATCTAAATATTTAAACATTGCAAGCGCTTATAATCCTTGACCAACCATATCTTCCTAAAAATGAACCATCTTTTTCCTTATTTGCATATAGCTTTTCGCTTGTGAGTTCTACAATATCATCAATTTTTCCATCAGCAAACGCTTTCATCTTATCCGATGCAGTCATAAACCTTGATGCAATTCCGCCAAGCCTTACATCTATAACCTCAAAGCCATACGGTTTATTTGTCATATTCCACAGAACTTCCCACTTCTTTTTAAGAACAAACGTCTGCATAACTATCTCGTTTGCAAGAACGCACATTTTTTGAGCTTCAATTCTATCCTTTCTTCTTACAATATCAGCTGCGTTTTCATGCCATAAACATTTGAGGCTGAGTTCAAGGGCAAGCTCTCGATAAAATCCATATAAGTTTTTAAACTGTCCACATTCGAACTTGTATTTTTCAAAAAGTCCGGCAAGCTTTTTGTAATGCTCTGATGCCTTAATTCCATCCATATCCTTTTCAAACATCTGAACAAGTGCATCCTGATATAACATCGTTTTAGAAAGATTTATTGGCGATAAACGCTTTGTTTCCATTCCATTAAGCTCGTTGAACATACTCATATCATAAAATGGCTGTGCTTTTTCTCCTACACATTCTTCAAATCGTTTGTCGACATATAATTTATCAAATGCGTGAGTATAATCAAATTCTGCAAATATCTGCAAACCATAGAGTGTTGAAAGAAGGTTGCATTCTGCCCCATCATCACCCCACGCTGTCGCAAATACCTGCTTAACATTAGCTTTTATACATTCTTCGAGCGCTGGGATTGTTACTTTTAGCATTTTATTATAGTTTATTGCAGGACCCGACCATGTCCACAAACCACCAGCAAATATCGTATTTGTATTGAATAGCTTATGTTTTCTTATCATATCCGCATAGTCTTCGTTGTTTTCATGATAATAATCCCAATAAACGAGGTCTATGTTCTCAGGTGCAGATTGAATTACGCTTACAGGGATTACGCTTTCTTTATCATAATATGCGTTATGCTTTGAAGCGATTCTAAAATACATATCGCTCCACATCATAGGTTCAAGTCCGTATTTAAGCAATATTTCATTAACACGCTTCAAGTGTTCTGTAATTATATCATATTTATTTTTATAACCATTTATGAAAAGGTAATTTCCAAGCCCTAAATCCATCGCCTCGTCCATACCGATATGTATGCGCTTTGTATGATACATTTGAGATGTAGTTTTTATCATATCTTCAATAAACTCATACGTGCTTTCATCACCAACGAGCAGAATATCTTCTGTATCGTTCTTAATTTCTGCCTGCCGCCATGCAATAGCCCTTTCAAGATGCGCAAGCGTCTGTATACACGGAATAAGCTCAATGCCAAGTGAATATGCATAGTCATCAAGCTTGCGAATTTCCTCCTCAGTATATCTTCCTCGAAGGTATCCAAAGTACGGTCTTGACTCAATTTCATATGTGTCCTCTGTGTAAAGCATAGCCATATCAAGCCCCATAAGCGCCATCTTTTCAAGAATATACGTTACTGTTTCAACTTTTAAAACTGCATTCCTTGAACAATCGAGCATAATACCGTTATTTGTAAACGCTGCCTTTTGGTGAATTTCAAAATTTTCTTTATTCTCATTTGCACCTATTATCGAAAGCGCACGGAATGCCTCAACGGGTTTACTATAAACAATATATGCCTTATCCGAATCTATTTTTACCGATAGCTCATCGCCTTTTGCCAATTCTGTATCGAGCGTTATGTTGAGTTTTTTCTTTATCTCTTCAAATCTTTTAATATCGAGTTCCATATCACATAAACCTTTCTATATTGTTTAAAATACTGTTTTTGAAATTTTCTATTTTAATATCAATAAATGCTTTTATATCGCAATCATTTTCAACAAGTTCAGTCATATCCATAGCATATGACAAAGCGCTTACAGTATCAGTTGAGTGCGAACGAGAAAACGTTGCATTTGCTCGTCTTCTTCCAATCGCTGCAACATCATATCGCTTTCCGCCCTGTATCTGTGAGCGGTAAACGGATAAAAGCTCCCTCTCAAGGCGTTCATCGCCGCCGCAGTCAAATTCTTCCCTGTCGTCAAGCCAATCAAGGCTTCGCCACACCTCACAGCCGTAAAGCTTTTTTACGCTAAAACAAGCTTCTTTTTTAATTTCACGAAGCGCCTCAATAACTCTAAGCGCACAAGCTACATGGGTTTCATGCTTATCCGCAATATTATGAGTCAGAATATAATCGGGTTTCGTCATAAGAATTATTTGTTTCAATTCAGAAATTACTTCTTTATTGTTTTTATCTTTAATTTCGCTGCTCGTATGATCAAGGAATATCTGTGCGCCATATTTTCCCGTATCGGCAGCATTCTTCTGCTCCTGTTTTCTTACACGCTTCATATCTTCATATGAATAGTCCTTAAATTCGCCTGTTCGAGGACTTCCGCCGCCGTCAGTTAAACAGACCGAGGCGAAAGTATTTTTACCGAAGCATTCATAAATCTGTGCATATGCCATTATCTCAACATCATCTTGATGCGCAGAAATTGCAAGATGCGTTATTTTTATATCCTGTATCTGTTTACAAGATGGTATATAAATCTCCATATAAAATTCTCCACATATCATTTTTATATATTTTATCATATAAACCACTTGATTTACAGTAAATTTTATATTAACATAATAAAAAATGAAAGGAAATAAAATTATGGATATAAATGAACTTATAAAAATATCGGAATCAGCACAGAAATTCTCATATTCACCATATTCTCATATAACTGTTGGCGCAGCGCTTCTCACAAAAAGCGGTAAAGTCTATACAGGCGCAAACATAGAAAACGCTTCATACGGCGCTACAATTTGCGCAGAACGCACAGCGTTTGTAAAAGCATTATCGGAGGGCGAGCATGATTTTGAAGCAATAGCAATAACGAGCAATTTAGGTCACGAAACAGCGCCCTGCGGAATATGCAGGCAGTTTATGGACGAGTTTGTAAAAGATGATTTTAAAATAATTCTTGTAAATAAAGAAGGCGAACCATCAGTCCGCCCATTTTCGTATTTTATGCCTGATTCATTCAGGATAGAAAATTAAATGTCTATATTTTCTTTAATAAGTATAGAGTTTATCATCATTTCTATATCCAACATAACCGTATTGTTATTTTTGAATAAGTGAATATATTTTTTCTTGTAATGTTCATAAGCTTCCTGAGGAAAATCTATAAATGAAGTTGTGTTATCTTCATAACGTGTAGCAAATACAGGTTTACCATCATCTTCTCTGAAGAAACTAATATATACAATTTTGGAGTCTTCATGCTTATGTTTGCGCATTATTATATTTTTTAAAAGCATAACTATTCTGTCATCCAATCCGCAATCCACGATATCAATAATTTCTCTTAATTCGTACAGAGAGTTTGTTTCTCTTCTCAAAAATCCTTTTGTATCATTATCTTTTGGACACATAGATTCAGTTATTTCCGTAAATTCACGAGAACCAACATCTCTATATGATACATATGGCATAACTATAACAAGCTTTTTTGCTTCATCAATATATGTTGTTGAATACCCCAAGTCAAATTCCGCCTTGCACTTATCGCATACTGCATCGAACAGTTTAAATTGGCGAACTTGTTCTTTAAGCTCCGGATTTTCAGTTACATTAATAACCGGGTAGACTTCTGCATCAAATTCATGTCCACATTTAGGACAAATGCATTTAGTATTTGTTTTCTTTGTGTGTAGATTCATAATAGTTTTCCTCCATTATTAATTTATTTTCTAAAAGTCGTTCACAAAAATGTGCCTCACTTTTATCTCGCAAGGCACCGCCAACGACTTATTATGTAAATTTAATTTCCGAATAATTTATGCCTGATTCATTCAGGATTGAGAATTAATTATTCGTCTTCTTTTCCTGCGCTTAAAAGCGCCATTGCCCATATAGGGTCAATCTCGATATTCCCTGAAATATCGGTATCAATCTTATCCTTGAACTCCTGCTTGAAATCCTCATACATTTCTTCTATGAAATCCGTTGCAAGAACTTTGCCGTTATCAAGCACCATAACAAACATTTTCTTGCCATCCTTATCAACATCAAAGAAAATCATATCGGGTGATGCTTTTTCTTCACCGGCATTAAGCGCAAGGAATATTTTCATAATCTCGATTACTCTATCGTCAAGCCCGCAATCAAAAACCTTGATTTTATCCGTCAATGCCCTTACATCACGAACAATTCGCTTCACATAATCCATACCGAGCTCGTCAGCAGGATACATACTTTCAAATATTTTCCTTGCCTCGCCTCTATCCTTGATTTTTTCTGACTGCGGTGCAACAAATATTATAATCTTATTCTGTTCATCAATATATGTATTCATATAGCTCAAAGCTACGTTCCTTCCGCAATCTGAGCATTTATAGCCATAAAGCTTATGTTCAAGAATCTGATTTTTGAGTTCGGGATTCTCGCTAACATTTATTACGCTATATAAATCAAGCTCGTTTTCATGGCCGCATTTTGAGCATTTTACCTTTTCTTTTTCCGAATGTGTACTTATCTTCATTATATATTCATCTCCTTGATTATTTTAATTATTCTGCTCGTTCCGAGTCTTGATGCTCCAAGATTTAAAAATTCTTCCGCATCCTCAAGCGTTGAAATTCCGCCTGCCGCTTTGATTTTAACGCCGTTTGAAATATTCTTGCTAAAAAGAATTATATCCTCTTTTGTTGCGCCACCGCTTGAAAATCCTGTCGAAGTCTTTATATAATCTGCGCCCGATTCAGAAACTACCTTGCACATATTTATTTTTTCTTCTTCACTAAGCAGACAAGCTTCAACAATAACTTTGAGCAAGGAATCGTGACACGACTCCCTTACCTTTTTAATTTCATCAAGCACCCAATCGTATTTTCCGTCCTTGACCCAGCCGATATTTATAACCATATCTATTTCGCTTGCGCCATTTCTTACTGCATCGACAGTTTCTGCGCACTTAATTTTAGTAGTGCTATAACCGTTAGGAAAACCTATAACAGTACAAATAGGTATTTCGCCCATAATGTACTTATAAGCCCTTTCAACATATGATGCAGGAATGCAAACGGATGCCGTACCATATTTTATTGCGTCATCGCATATTACTTTTATCTGTGACCATGTCGCTTCGGGTTTCAAAAGCGTGTGGTCAACAGCACTTAATATTCGTTTTATATCCATAATATACCTCAATATCATCTTTAAATTATAATAACACAATATTAACATTATCGCAATATCAAAATCATTATAATATATTTTAACTTATTCTTTACATTTTGGGAATAATGTTCTATTATAAATTTAACAGTTTTTTACGGAGGCAAAATATGTATAAGACTTTATCAAAAGAATTGCTCGACTTCATCAGCGCAAGTCCGAGCTGTTATCACGCTATTGCAAATATAAGGAATGAGCTTATCCAAAACGGATTTGAAGAGCTTTACGAAGGTTCAAGGTGGAATTTGGACGAAAACAAAAATTATTTTGTAATCAGAAATAATTCATCAATTATCGCATTCAAGGTTCCGACAAAGGATTTCAAGGGATTTGAAATCTGCGCAAGCCACAGCGATTCACCATCATTCAAAATCAAAGAAAATGCAGAAATTTCCGTATCTGACAAGTATGTTAAGCTCAATACGGAAAAATATGGCGGAATGCTTATGGCGACATGGCTTGACCGTCCGCTTTCAGTTGCAGGCAGGGTTATAGTAAAGACAGACTCTGGCCTTGAAACAAAGCTTGTAAATGTTGATAAGGACTTGCTCGTAATTCCGAATCTTGCAATACATATGAATAGGGAAGCAAACGATGGCTTCAAGTTCAACGCACAGGTTGATATGCTTCCTCTCGTTGGAAGCGGTGAAGCAAAGAACTGCTTTATGGATATAATTGCAGAATCAGCAGGCACGAAAAAAGACGATATAGTCGGCAGCGATTTGTTCCTTTACAGCAGAGTTGAGGGCAGAATATGGGGCGCTTGTGATGAATATGTTTCAAGCTCACAGCTTGATGATTTGCAATGCGCATTTGCATCGCTCAAAGGCTTTATTGCAAGCAAGAACGAGCAGAGTATACCTGTTCTTGCAGTATTTGATAACGAAGAAGTTGGCAGCGGCACAAAACAGGGCGCAGATTCAACATTCCTTTATGATACGCTTACAAGAATAAATTCAGCACTTTCAAGAACTGATGAAGATTATCTCAGGGCGCTTGCATCAAGCTTTATGGTATCGGCAGATAATGCCCATGCAGCACACCCCAATCACGGTGAAAAGGCTGACCCTGTAAATAAGCCTTACATGAATAATGGTATCGTTATAAAATTCAATGCTAATCAGAAATATACTACCGATTCTGTATCGGAAGCAATGTTCAAGATGATTCTTGAAAAGGCTGGCGTTCCGTATCAGGTATTTACGAATCGTTCGGATATGGCTGGCGGTTCGACGCTCGGCAATATTTCAAATGCCCACGTATCGCTAAATACTGTTGATATAGGTCTTGCACAGCTCGCTATGCATTCAACATACGAAACAGCAGGCGTTAAGGACACATACTATCTCGTAAAGGGACTTGAAACTTTCTTCTCGACAGTTATCGAAGAAAAAGGCAACGGAAAATACGATATGAAATTCTAATAAAATCAGGAGCGGTTATAACCGCTCCAATCGCTTATTTATCTAATTTACTTATAATGCAGTTCAGGATTTTCTTGTCATTAGAACCCACAATGCTAATATAGTCGATATCATCAACTGAAAATTTTGAAATATTGAGTTCATATCCCTCAAACGATTGGTTTTTATAATCGAGCTGAACGCTCATATTTTCGCATGATGATATTTCATCAGCAGAATACAAATTCAATATAAACCTTAGATATTCAACATTGTTTGTATGATTAAGATAATCAATATTAGTTGACCTTACCTTAACGCTTTCAATATGCTCGGCATTTTCAAAATCTACAAATTTATCAAACTCTACACCATCTAATTTAGCAGGCGACAACATTTCCTGAGTAAGTCCGACAGTTGATGTTTTCCTTACCCTGCCCGTATTTATATCGAGTGCGCACATTTCAAGATGCGATTTTATCGCCTCGTTTCCGTTTTCGTCAACAACTTCTGTATCAACAAACATTTTTGCGCTTGTAAATCCCGAAATGAACGAACGAACACGTATCTTATCCCTCCACTTGGGACGAGATGATATAACTACTTTATTTTTCGTAAAAACCCAAGTAGCACCATATTTTTCAATAAGCGTAACTCCGTCAATCTGCATAGAACCGAGCAGTTCAGTAATCGCATCTTCAACCATCGTAAATGCAGAAATTATTGACATTCCAACCTTGTTATCACACATACTCGCCTTAATGTGCGAATCAATAATGTATTCCATATTTTCCCTCGTAATTTTTATTAACATTATTATGATACTCTATGGTTTTAACATTGTCAAATAGCGTTCAAATAAATAAACGGTGCCGATAAGCACCGCTTAAAATAAATCAATATTCATCAATTTCATCGTTGCAAAGGAACATAGATAAAAGCGTAATTTTATCTATGTTCCATTCTATCTTAATTCCAAGAACTTCGCCAGCAAGCTTTGTTGCATCTATTGAGAAAAGGTCAAGCGTATATCTTGCTTTTTCGGGAAACAAACAAGGCTCACCATCTATTCTTCTGCATTTTTTACAGATACCGCACGATGTTGACGAAACAGCATAGGAATTTTTATACTTCTTTTCAAGAGTCAAGAACTTTTCTAATATTTCAAGCCTTTTAGGTTCTATGCACCGTCCATTAGCAATCTGTTCACCTATAATATAAGCATACTTGAACTTTTCAAGAAAAGCTTTTCTATCAAAATCTATCGGCGGACACGAATAATTACTTCCATAGTTTTTACATTCCTTGCAAAACGATTCGAACTCAGGCTTATGATATTTTTCTATAAGCTCTTGTGTTGTTATCTTAATTATTTTCAAGCTTTATTTCACCTGCCGCTTTAAGTGATATTTTTGCAAGAACAGGTCCTAAAAGCTCATAAATGAGCGTTCCGCAAAGAATAATAGTTCGTATCTGGTCTGCAAGTTCTTTTTCCATAACGGTGTATGCAACGAGTGAAAGACCTATAGCAACGCCTGCCTGAGGAACGAGTGCTGGCCCCAAATATTTCTTTACAGTCTTTGGAGCATTCGTTATAACAGCGCCAAACCATGCGCCAAACATCTTGCCAAGAACCCTGAATACAACATAGATTACACCGACAACACCGATAAGCGGAATTATCGAAACATCGAGGTTTGCGCCTGATGAAACGAAAAACAGCATAAATATTGGTGGCGTGAAATTATCGACAATATCGAATATTTCATCAGCTTCATCACAAAGATTTATGAAGAAACCGCTCATAATCATAGTTGTCAATAACGATGAACCACCGAGCGCTTCTGAAACGCTGTACGCAAGGAATACAAATCCTATTACAACACAAAGTCTGTTTGATTTAAGCTTAAACCATTTTATTGGCAAGCACATAAGCGCACCAAGGACACCGCCAACTATAAGCGAAATACCAATTTCAATAAACGGTTTAAGAATTGAAATGAAAAGTGGTTCATCACCCGTTGCAGTAATTGCTTTAGCTGCTGCAACAGCGAAACCGAATCCCATAAGCGCAACTGCATCATCGAGTGCAACAACGCTCAAAAGCGTTTCTGTAACAGGTCCTTTTGCCTTGTACTGCTTAATAACCATAATAGTTGCGGCAGGCGCAGTTGCGCTCGCAATAGCGCCAATAACAAGCGCAAACGACCAGCCGTATTGCGGAACTATAAGCATCATTGCAGTAGTTACAAACACTATTGCCATAACGCCTTCAAATATAGCAATAACTATCGGCATTGCGCCAACACGCTTGAAATATGAAAGCTTGAAGCTTGCGCCGACTGAAAGCGCAATAAATCCAAGCGCAAGGTTAGATGCAAAGCTGTTAATGCTACCAACTGTTGCTTTAAGATTTTCAGCAGATTCAACATCAAAACTCTTTGTTACATAATAAGCAATAGTGCTTACGAGCAATCCGCCAACGATATAACCTGTAACATTGGGAAGCTTAACTTTTCCTGCGAGTTTACCGAACAAAAGCCCCGTTACAATCATCAGGGCAAGATAAAATAGTATATTCATAACTGTATTGCCTCTTAATTTTCCTTATGTTTATTTAAGCCCTTGCCACGAACGGTATCAATAGGCATAGTGAACATAATTCCCGAATCGGGATCTGATAAATCGCCTACAATTTTATCAACGCATTCGAAAATCGTATCAACCTGATCGTCACGCAAAACAGTAAGAATTGTTTTGTTTGTCTTTCTCGACTTATTGTTGAGCATAGCACGGATAGAGCCTAAAAATGGGATTTCTTCCTCTCCATGATACGAACCATAAAGTTCCCTTGCCATACCCTGACTATCAAGAATTGTCGCACCACAAATGCCATGTGTTGCAAATTCCGTCATAAGCTCATCGAGCTTATCAACCTTGTTAAGTACCATTATAAATAATTTCATAATCTACCTCCAATTTTCTCCAATAACTATTTTACCACTTTAAATTAATATATCAAGTAAAATATAATATATAAAAGAACTATCCCGATTATGGAATAGTTCTTGACAATTTACAGGCTATTTATCTTCTTTTCAAGATGTTCCATTGCCCTTTTAAGTTCTTGACGAGGAAGTGCAACATTTATTCTCATATAAAGGTTATCCCTTGTATCGAACTGCGAGCCATCGCAGAACGAAAGCTGAACATCATCAAAGATGAATTTTTCAAGCTCCTGCCTTGACATTGAAAGCCCCGAAAAATCAATCCATGCAAGATATGTTCCCTCACTTCTTGAATATTTTAGCTGAGGAAGTTTTTCATCAATAAAGTTATAGAGGTAATCCAAATTGCCTTTAAGATATTTAATTAACTCATCGAGCCATTCATCGCACTTTGAAAATGCAGTTATCGCTGCTGCCCTTGCAAAATAAGGTACGCAGAATCCGCCAAGTGCTTGAAGCTTATCATTTACTCTCTTCCTCAATTCAGCATTCGGAATTATTATGTTTGAACAGGTTAGCCCTGCAAGGTTAAAAGTCTTGCTCATAGCTGTGCAGACAATACAGTGTTCCTTCATTGAATCTATATTTGCAAAACAAATATGTTCATGTCCTTCATAAACTATATCGCTATGAATTTCATCAGCAATTACGATAACATCGTTTTCCAAGCAAATCTTTGCAACACGTTCAAGCTCGCCCCTCTCCCATACTCGTCCGATAGGATTATGCGGCGAACACAAAATCATAAGCTTTACATCATCACGCTTTGCAAGCGCTTCAAGCTCTTCAAAGTTCATTTCATATCTGCCGTTTTTAAGCACAAGCCTGTTTTCAACGAGTTTTCTGTTATTAAGCTTTATCGCATTATGGAACGGCGTATATACAGGCGTCTGTATTATAACTCCATCACCCTCATTTGTAAGCGCATTTACAGCAAGGCTTATTGCAGGAACAACTCCGTCTGTGAAAACGAGCCAGTCACGCTCAATTTCGAAATTATGCCTGCGCTTCATAAAGCCCTTTAAAGCCTCAAAATAGCTCTCATCAGCCTCAGTATAACCATAAATTCCATGATCTGCTGCTTTCTTTATAGCCTCTGTAATTTCAGGTGCAACCGCAAATTCCATATCTGCAACAGAGAACGGCATAAATCCGTTATCATGCTTCATTATTGCCCACTTTATCGCACCTGTATTATGTCTGTCCTTGATTTCATCAAAATTGTACTTCATTTTCCGATATCTCCACTTTTAAAGTTTCCAGATATCCTTTGCGTATTCTTTAACAGTTCTATCGCTTGAAAAGATACCTGAACAAGTCATATTATACAAGCACTTTCGTCCAAAGTCAATTCTATTCTGATAATCCCTGTTAGTCTTCCACTTTGCATCTATATATGGCATAAGGTCAAGCAGTACATAGAAATTATCCGCCCTATGATAATCTGCACCATAAAGCAATGAATTATATATTTCTCTGAACATACCGCTTGACTCGTCAGAGAACGTCCCGTCAACAAGCGAATCAACAACTCTTTTTATACGAATATCATTAAGGTAAATATCCATCGGGTTATATTTATGTTCAAGCCGTTTTATATCTTCAACCCTCATGCCGAAAATATAATTGTTTTCCTTGCCTGCCTGCTCAATTATCTCAATGTTAGCACCATCATATGTTCCGAGCGTTACAGCACCGTTCATCATAAATTTCATATTGCCTGTGCCTGACGCTTCTGTACCTGCCAGTGAAATTTGCTCCGAAACATCGCTTGCTGTCATTATTTTTTCAGCAGCTGAACAGTTATAATCAGGCACAAAAATCACACGCATAAGCTTGTTTATTAGTTTATCTGAATTTACCTTGTTTGCTATTTCGTTTATAAATTTAATTATACCCTTTGCACGAGTATAACCTACTGCCGCCTTCGCACCAAATATAAACACTGTCGGATAAAAACTTCGTATGTATCCGTCTTTTATACCATAGTAAATATAAAGTATCGAAAACGCATTCATTAGTTGCCTTTTATATTCATGAAGTCTTTTTATCTGTGAATCAATAATAAAATCCTGTGGAATTTCAATTCCATGCCTTATAAACATATATTCAGCAAGCTTTTTCTTATTTTCATACTTTATCTCATTGAATGATTTTATCGTATCTTCATTTATAAATGGCTTGAAATCGGCTATTTTTTCCATGTCAAACATAAAATCATAACCAATCCTATCGCCAACAAGCTTTGCAAGCTGTCCATTACAAAATCCGAACCATCGTCTTTGCGTAACTCCGTTAGTCTTGTTTTGGAATTTCTGTGGCGCAACACTATACCATTTTTTTAGAACGTCTTTTTTGAGTATTTCAGTATGCAGCTTCGCAACACCGTTTATGTATTTCGAACCAAAACACGCAAGATGAACCATATGTATAATATTACCGTCAATAATTCTAAATGGCGATAAAGAATCGAGTTTTTTAATTATTCCATATATTTCTGGTACAATTTCTTCAAATACGCTTGCATTCCACCTCTCAAGCGCTTCCGACATAACTGTATGGTTTGTATAATTAAAAACATTTCTCGTTATTTCAAATGCGTTTTCAAAGCTCATATTTTCAATCATAAGAAGCCTAATAAGCTCCGGAATAGATATTACAGGGTGCGTATCGTTAAGCTGAATTGTAACATAATCTGCAAAATTTTTCAAATCGCTGTGGTTCTTTTTATATGTCCTTATAATATCTTTAAGCGTTGCGCTCGACAAAAAATATTGCTGCCTCAATCTAAGTTTTTTGCCCTCAAAACTGCTGTCATCAGGATATAAAACCCTTGTAATATCCTCTGCCCTGTTCTTATCCCTTACAGCCTCGTCATATTTGCCATACGAAAACAGGCTATAATTAAACGGAATTATGGGTTCGCATTGCCATAATCTTAATGTATTAACAGTATTATTCCTATTCCCAGTTATGGGCAATCCAATTATGGATAGCCCAATAATGGGCATATCATACGGAATTGCAATAACGCTCATATCCGCAAAATCAACATTTACAGCATCGCATTCACGACGAACGCTAAAAACATCACCGCATCTTGTCCAATCATCAGGATATTCCCTCTGGAATCCGTTTTCTATCTGCTGACGGAAAAATCCGTATTTATATCGCAACCCATAACCATCAAGCGGTATGTTATGCGTTGCTGCACTATCAAGAAAACAAGCAGAAAGCCTGCCAAGTCCTCCATTACCGAGCGCAACATCTGGTATAAATTCAAGGCATGAAATATCAATTTCTTTTTCTCTAAGTCGATTTTTAACATTTTCATACATTCCAAGCATATGTAGATTATTGTTTATCATATTGCCCATTAGATATTCACAGGAAAGATAATATGCTCTCCTTGATTTTTGCTTGCTTTTTTCGGTATTTTCCCAATCGTTTACAACAGAGTCCATTATTTCTCCGCCAATTTCATTATATAACTTTACAATATCTCTATATTCCATAAAAAAATCTCCATATAGTTAAAATCCTTATTATTCTAACCATATGGAGAAAAATTTATTAAATTTTTTATATTTCAATAATTGATGATATTTTTGAAACAGCATCGGAAATCTTATTCTTGTCTTCGGAAACAAGCTGAATATGTATTCCATTTAAGAATATTTTTGTGATTGGCATTATAATATCTATAAATGCTCGCTCCTGCTCGTTTAACGCACGCAATTCATCATATGCACCAATGAACTCATCGACTATATTTTCCTCCTTATCGCCATCATATTTTGAGCATACAGAGAGTGCCTCGTTTATAACATTATTTGCAAAAATATCATCACGTGCAATATCGTTGCTTCCTATATCAAGAACATCGCCATGTACAGCATATTCTTTAGCTCTTGACGCAATTTTATACAAACTGTTATAAATTTCATTCGCCTTTTCTTTGATTTTCTTTATCTGCCTGCGGTCCGATCCCCTTGCATTTCCTGTATCGATAGCCGAATCAAGATAGATTATAAAATTGCTGACAATATCGCCTTTTTCAAAAACAGACTCAGCAGTTCTATCACCGATTTTAAGCTCGTTTTTTTCCGAAATAATGTGCGTTTTTGCAAGTAATGCAGCAAGATTTTTTATATCAGATTGAGTTAATTTAAAATTCTTGCCTCTTTTATTTAAATCAAATTCATTTACTGAGCAAATAAGCTTATCATTAAAATTTGAATAAACTTTGCCATTTTTATTAAAAAGAAACTTCAAAATTTCTATCCCATTTTCACGCATTATATAGCAAAAATGAATTGTATTTTTTACAACATCTTCATCGTATTCATCCGATTGTGAAATGCTTATAACATAGCTTTTTCCGCTATCAAGCGTAACTTTTAAGCGGATAAAAGTAAAATCCTCACTCTGAATATTTGTAATATATAAAGCGTTTTCACATCTAAACTCGATTCCATATTGAGAAAGAATACTTGAAATATCTTTTTCTTCAAGATATAACCTATCGCCTTTTGAATGCTGGGATAAATCATCATTCCACATTATAAAAGCATCTTCGCCATTTGAGTAATAACGTTTTCTCGTTCCTCTATGAACAAAACCTATTTTTTCATATAGTCCCTGCGCAGGCAAGTTGTGTTCACGAACTTCAAGCGTCATAACATCGGCACCGTTTCTTAACGCCTCGCTCATCATATCGTACATTAAAAACTCACCAAAGCCCATTCTTCGTACCTTTGATGATACCGCAACGTTGTTTATATGCGCTTCATCATATAGAATCCACATTCCTGCGTATCCTACAACCTGTTCATCGTATTCAACGACACGATAATGCGCAATTTCCCTATCGCATTCATCATAAAGCGAATCAAGGCTCCATGGGTCTTGAAAACATTCTTCTTCAAGCTCATATACTCTTGGAACATCTTCTCTCGTCATGGGCCTTGTCGAAACGATTTTCATTACTTTACCTTCATTCTTTCCGCCTGTGATGGCTTTAAATACATAGGCTTAACTTCATCAAGCAATTCTTTTTTGTATTTTACTGCATACTCGACAACGCCTTTTGCCGAAAGTTCATTATCGTCGCTGATTGTAGAGTTTTTAACCATATCGTTTATTAAATCGGAATATTTTTCAGCTCCATCACCCACAAAAACCGTGTTTTCAGGTATTTTATATAAAAACTTCTCCACAACAACAGCTGTCGGTTCTATTGTTTCTTCGCCACATTCAAACAATGCCCCATATCCGTTTGCATTCCTTGCATCAATAAGCGAACATATGCTTTTATTTTCTTTGCAATTCATCATTAACGCTTCGAGCGAGCTTACAGAATAAATTTTCTTGCCTGTTGCGAACGCAAGTGCGTTTATAAACGCAACTCCTATTCTAACCCCGGTAAACGAACCCGGTCCTACATCGACCGCAAACGCATCAATATCATTAGCCGATAACGAATTGTTATTGAGAATTTCCTTTGTTATAACGGCTATTGTTTCTGAATGAGTTTTTCCACTTCTATCAATGATTTCAGATATTTTTCCATCAATATATATTGCAACGGAAGCCGACTTTCCCGATGTTGAAACTGCAAGTATTTTCATAATTTATCCACCTCAGAATTTAATAGCATTTCATCATATTTTTTGCCAAACGATACAAATTCCATTAACCTATTCATATCTCCGCTTCCGTATATATGGACTTCAAGCCTATCTTCAGGTATTGCATCTGAAACAAGCTCGCACCACTCCATAAATATTATTCCGCCTCGATTCATATAATCATCATAGCCTATATCATAAAGCTCATCAGATGAAGAAAGCCTGTATGCATCAAAATGGAAAAGCTCCATATCGCCCTTATGCTCACGAACAATAGTAAATGTGGGGCTTTGAACATCATCAATTCCAAGGTGTTTTGCAACATGATATGTAAACGTTGTTTTTCCCGAACCTAAATCGCCATAGAGCGCAATAAATGCCCCTTTAAACAAACATTTTGCTATTTTTTCTGATATTATATCAAGCTTTTCTTCATCAATATTTTCTATTCTAACTCTCATTATATCGTTCCCTTTTCGATAAGCTCACGCCTAAAATCAAGCAATCTGTCTTCCCTTATTGCCTGCCTTACCTGCTCCATAAGTCTTAAAGTAAATCTTATATTGTGCATTGTAATAAGCTCAGATGCCAATATCTCGTTCGCCTTAATAAGGTGACGAATATATGCCCTTGTAAAATTCTTGCACGCATAGCAGTCGCATTCGTTGTCAATAGGTGTGAAATCATGCGCATATGAGGCATTTCTCAGCATATGCTTGCCGTTGCTCGTGAGCGCAAGTCCATTCCTTGCAATCCTCGTCTGCAATACGCAATCAAACATATCAACTCCCCTTATAACTCCTTCTACAAGGCAATCAGGGCTACCAACTCCCATAAGATAATGAGGCTTATTATCAGGCATATATGGCATCATTTCTTCAAGCATTTCATACATAACAGGCTTCGGTTCGCCAACGGATAAACCGCCAATGCCATAACCGATAAAGTCCATATCTGCAAGTGCCTTTGCGCTCTCAATTCTTAAATCCTTGTACATATTGCCCTGAACGATTCCAAACAATGCCTGGTCTTCACGCTTATGCGCTTTTTTGCATCTTTCTGCCCACCTATGAGTTCTGTCCATTGCTGCCTTTGCATAAGAATGGTCAGATGGATACGGTGCGCATTCATCAAATGCCATTATTATATCTGCGCCAAGGCTTTCTTCTATCTCCATAACGCTTTCAGGTGTAAAGAAATGCCTGCTTCCGTCAAGTATAGACTGGAACATAACTCCGTCTTCCCTTATATCGTTCATCTTCGCAAGCGAGAAAACCTGAAAGCCACCGCTATCCGTCAAAATAGGTCTGTCCCACGACATGAATTTATGAAGTCCGCCTGCCTCTTCAACAAGCTTGTGACCTGGCCTTAAATATAGATGATACGTATTTGCAAGTATTATCTTCGCATCAACTTCCTTTAAATCTCTCGGTGTCATTGCCTTAACAGTCGCCTGCGTTCCAACAGGCATAAAACATGGTGTTTCGATATCTCCATGTGGTGTGTGCAGTATTCCAAGCCTTGCTCCCGACTGTTTACAGGTCTTTATAAGTTCAAAATTAAAGTATTTATTTTCCATATTTTTTCACCTTTTTATTTAATAGATAAACATTGCGTCACCAAAGCTGAAAAATCTATATTTTTCTTCAACTGCATGGTTGTATACACGAAGCATTTCTTCTCTTGACGAAAATGCGCTTACGAGCATAAGCAGAGTTGATTCCGGCAAGTGGAAATTAGTAATAAGTGCATCCATAGCCTTGAATTTATAACCCGGAGTTATAAAAATATCTGTCCAGCCCGATTTTGCGTGTACGATGCCATCTTCATCTGTTACGCTTTCAAGCGTTCTACATGATGTTGTACCAACGCATATAACTCTTCCGCCGTTTTTCCTTGCCGAATTTATTCTGTCTGCCGCTTCTTGAGTAACCTTGTAATATTCCGAGTGCATATGATGTTCTTCCACATTATCAGCCGATACAGGTCTAAATGTACCCAAGCCAACATGGAGCAAAACATCTACGATTTCTACACCCATAGCCTTTATTTCATCAAGCAATTCGTTTGTGAAATGAAGCCCGGCAGTGGGCGCAGCCGCAGAACCATTTTCCTTTGCGTATACAGTCTGGTATCGTTCTTTATCTGCAAGTCGCTCCGTTATATAAGGCGGAAGCGGCATTTCGCCTACTCTATCAAGAACTTCTTCAAATACGCCTTCATATTCAAACTCAACAATTCTTCCACCACTATCAGTAGGTTCGCATATAATTGCGTAAAGCTCATCGCTGATTTTGAATTTCAAGCCTGCCTTAGCCCTTCTACCCGGCTTAACGAGAGTTTCCCAATGGTTATCATCAATCCTTTTGAGCAGTAAAAACTCCATTCGACCTCCTGTTTCTTCACGTATTCCGTAAATTCTTGCAGGAAGAACCCTTGTAACATTTCTTACAAGAACATCGCCCTTTTTAAGGTATTTCTTTATATCAGTAAATACACCGTCAGTTATACTTTTTTCGAATTTATTGTACACAAGAAGCCTCGATTCGCTCCTCACCTTTGCAGGTGTTTGTGCGATAAGCTCCTTAGGAAGATTATAATAAAAATCACTCGTTTTCATATTTTTAACCCTTATCTACATTATATTCCAAGTTATATTATAATTTATTTATTCCGATTTATCAACATATATTTTATTAACAAATAAGTTACAATATATTATTCAACATTTATTGACAAATATATTTTTTAATTATAAAATTAAATATGCTAAATTACATAAATAACAATATTTGATATATATTTAATTATGAGGTAATGAGATGTTCAAAAAAATAGTTAAGTACGCTATAATTGCTCCGCTTGCCTTGATTATGACAGGATGCGGAATTTTCGGCGGTGGAAATAATCAACCTTATGTTGACGTTATCGTAACGCCACCACCCACTCCAACGCCCGAACCTACTCCGGAGCCTACACCTACTCCCGATGTCGATCCAACCAAAAAGCTTATTGCGCTTACGTTTGATGATGGTCCTCGTGTTGAAAGTACGGCTTTAATTCTCGATACGCTTGAAAAATATCATGCAAAAGCTACATTTTTTGTTGTTGGCAACTGCATTACCAATGATGAACGAAAAGCTAATATGAAACGTGCTGTGGAGCTTGGTTGTGAAATAGGTAATCATTCTTACTCTCACCCCGATGCAGGCAAGTGGAAGGGTTTAACATACGAAGAGTATTGCGAGCAGATAGATAAAACAAATGAAGCTGTCGAAGCAGTAACCGGAATTAAACCTAAAGTATTCAGATGTCCGGGCGGTAACCTTACGGACCCGCTCAAGAAAGCATTGCGAGAAAGAAATATGCCGAATATGTATTGGTATATTGATACTCTTGATTGGAGGAACAGAGATGTTGAAATGAATGTTGCTTCCGTCCTTGAAAGTGATAGATTGAAAGACGGTGCGATAATCCTTATGCACGATATTCATATGCCAACAGCACAGGCTTGCGAAAGAATTGTTAAGGGACTTCAAGAAAAGGGATATCAGCTTGTTACAATAAGCGAACTTTTCTCCGCAAAAGGCGTTGAACTTAAAGGCGCAACTACATATTATAGTTCGTTTAGTTCAAAGGATTGATAATTATTATAAACTAAAATACCGAGCAGAAATTATCTGTTCGGTATTTGTTTATATTATGACCTAATCAGTACTATTTTTTGAGTCTTCATTTTCTTCTTCATATTCTAAGTATCTTATATAATTTCTAATTTCAGTAACTACTCTAAAAGCATTAGTCAGCGTTAAAATAAAAAACACTGGAATTGCAAGCACTATTATATACGCTATTGCTGCTGGTATATCCTTGTTTTTATAGATATAGCTGTTATTTTCAAGATAAAAGAAATAAAAAATAAACAAACCTATATTAAATATTACTCCCAAAGCATAGCGGATATATGAACTTTTTTTATTAATAAATTTATAGCTTCCATCACTATTTGCATAAGGATTACTTTCTGGTTCATACGTAACTTCTGACGATTTATATGCGCGAGATGTGCTAATATCATGAACTACTGAAGTGCATTTATTTGAGCCACTTCGTTCTTGGTTTCGATTCATTCTTTGCGATTCCTCTTCAACTTTGATTTTATATAACAAATCGTTCATATCATCGTTTGATGTATATCCTTGACTACGCGCACTACCGATAGCATGATTTATATTTACATTTCCGTTCTCATCCACACTATTTTTAACCGCTTCTCTTAATCGTTCTTCTCGCAAACACATTTCCAAAAAACTCATTTCTTTTTTATCGTTTATCATAATTTTTCCTCCGCATAAAAAATTATTACTCGTCAAATGTTATAGAATCCACCATTTCTTCGATTCGTTCTTTATTTTTTTCATAATCCATACTTCTCGTAGCAAATCTAAAAAGGTAAAATGCGCCATCATGCTTAAATACATATGCAGTCCATTTGCATGGTATTTCTACTCCATCATCGTATTCTAAAATAATTTCATACTGGTATACAGTTATTCCTTTATATTCAGTAAATGTCACTTCGTCACGATATTCAGGCTGTGAATCAATAATTGATTGCGCATAGTCATATGTACTACTATAATTGCTTAAGCCAAATTCCTTGAGTTCGCCAATATTCTGCCGACCTACAAAAACTCCCAAATCTCGATTTGTATAGTACGCAATAGAACCATTATGATGTTTTTCAATAAAAGAATCGTCAAGCGTAATACTGATACCATCTTTAGTAAACACTTTTTCTTTCACATTAGCATTATCTCTACCGATAATTATTACTCTGCATCCACTCATAGCTGCACAAATTACAATTATCATCGTAAGAATCATAATTGACATTTTGGACCTTATCTTCACAGCGTTTCACCTCATAATTTATTAGTGGTATTTTATAATAAAAATAGAAATTTGTCAATAATTTTTTATTGATTTATCAAATACTAAAAATTGCAATATAAAATGTCCACGAAGTTAAGTGACAAATATTTGTTTAAGAAGCATATTAGATGATAGTCCATGAAGTATTCTTCTGGGATAGTTATTTATCCAATTCTCAATCATCTTAATTCTCTCTAGAGAGAATTTGCGAATATCTGCACCTTTGGGTATAAAACGACGAATGAGTTTATTTGCGTTCTCGTTTGTACCACGTTTCCATGCACTGTACGGATGCGCATAATAAACCTTTGTCCTTGCTTTTTCAGTAAGGCAAGAGCGCTCTATTCCTTCATAATCAAGATTCTCACAACCATTATCACATGTTATCGTTTTGAATGTTTCCCTGAACTTTTTACTCCCCATTTTTCGTTCTAACCTATCAAGTTTTTGTACTACACATTTTTGCGACTTTGATGACATCTTAAATATCAGCTCTTGTCTGGTCTTTCGCTCTGTAAGTACAAGTAATACCGCCTTTGTTCCTTGTTTTCCTACTACTGTATCCATCTCCCAATGACCATATTCAATCCTATTTTCTACTTCTCTTGGACGCTCGCTTATGCTTGTTCCTTTCCTGTTTGTTATTGCTGTTCGTATATGATGATAGCCTCTCTTCTTCACTTGCTTTTTTACCGGAAGATCCTTATTTGTCAAATTAGGAAACAGACCCTCATCAATGTAGTTATAAATCGTTTTATAACTGATTTCCGTCTTAAATTTATCTCTGTTTTGTTATATTTCCTCTGCTACTGCATATGGTGATTTCTTCCCATAATTGATTTCTTTCTCTATGAAATCTACCAACTCATAGTCTTTTGCTATCTTTAATCCCGGTCCTTTACCTGTCCCGTTATAATCGTGCTTTAAAGTGTACAACAAGTCAATTACAAATTTAATTTTAGTGTAAAGTTTTTCAAAACTTATGATATAATATTTTTACTCAATGAAGGATAAGGCAACGCTGAGGAGCGACCTGAGCGCAAGTTGGGTTGGGGAGGCAGTGTATCGTTAGATATCCTGCCATTTTGTTACTGCTAAAGCATTACCTACTACGTCTTCTGCTGACTTCTCACAGTTCGTAGTTACTACGGTCAATGAGACCGTCTGTGAGGCCTCACGAAATAAGCTTGGCAGTCTATCATCATTTATTTGTCTTATTTACATCTATGGGTACGGTTGTCTTTTGGACTTAACTGCTTTTACCCAGATTATCCAACGCAAACGCCTTTATATCAGGTTTCAATTCGTCAGGCTACGATTTCGATATTTCTTCTTCTCGCCTACACCTCACGGTATAAACCTTAGGAGTCGCTATGGGTTCGTCAGCAACTACGCCCTTTGTGGACTTTCAGCACAACAGACTGACGGCATGCCCGTCATACTAAAAAAACGGCATATCCTTTCGGACACGCCGTTATGAACATAAGAATTTTCTGATTAGATAAGCTCGATAATGCACATTTCAGCTGCGTCACCACGACGGGGACCAAGCTTCATCATGCGAGTATAACCGCCCTTACGGCCTTCATACTTAGGAGCGAGTTCACGGAACAACTTCTCAACTACAGGATATCTTACATCACCTGTACGCTCTTTATATTCGCTTCTTGATTCATCTTCAAGCTTGGGAGCGGGCATATCCTGGAGATAATTCATGATAAGTCTACGAGCATGGAGCTTGCTAGGCATATCGTTCTGAACTTCAACTTCTACTATCTGATCTAATTCGTTACGAGTCTTCTTAGTAACTGTAACTGTATTTTTATATTCCTGTGCTGCAATAGTAATCAACTTTTCAACGATTGAACGAACTTCCTTTGCACGAGCTTCAGTTGTTACGATTTTGCCGTTCCAAATGAGAGCTGTTGTAAGGTTGCGAAGCATCGATTTACGCTGATCGGTCGGCTTACCCAATTTACGATTACTTGGCATCTGATTATCCTCCTTACATTAATTATCATCGCTTTGCTTAAGTGAGAGACCTAATGCTGCGAGTTTCTGTATAACTTCCTCAAGTGATTTCCTACCGAGGTTACGTACTTTCATCATATCATCCTCATTGCGTTCTGTCAAAGCCTTTACGGTATTGATACCTGCACGCTTGAGGCAATTGAACGATCTGACTGAGAGGTCAAGGTCTTCGATAGTCATATCAAGTACTTTACCGTTTGAATCCTCTTCCTTCTCTGCCATTACTGCTATGCCCTGAACATTATCTGTGAGGTTAAGGAACAATGCAAGATGTTCTGTCATTATCTTTGCAGCGTAGCTAATTGCTGCATCAGGTGAAATACTGCCATCAGTCCACACTTCAAGTGTAAGCTGGTCATATGCTAACGACTGACCTACACGAGCAGGGTCAACTTTGAAATTAACCTTGCGGATAGGTGTGAAGATTGAATCGATTGCAATTTCACCAATAGGCATATCCTGATTTTCAGGCTTATTCTTATCTGACGGAACATAACCACGACCACGAGTCATCTTCATTTCCATATTAAGATGAGCACCTTCACCAAGTGTTGCAATGTGCAAATCCTTGTTGACAATCCTAATTCTCGGATCAACAACTATGTCACCCGCTGTTACTTCACAAGGACCAACTGCATTGATTGAAGCAGGAATTCTATCATCAAGAAAGCTCTGCTTATCAGCTATTGCAATTTCAGATACTTCACCTTCGCCATCTGATGACTGGTCAACAGTTGCACATACTTCCTTCAAGTTAAGTATGATTTCTGTTACGTCTTCTTTTACACCTTCAACTGTCGAAAATTCATGTACCACACCATCAATCTTAACAGAACATATTGCTATACCACCAAGTGATGAAAGCAATACTCTGCGAAGCGAATTACCTATTGTTGCACCAAATCCTCTTTCAAGTGGCCCTATAACATACTTCGCATAGTTCGGATCTCTATTTTCGGTTACATTTATTTTTTCGATATTCGGTCTTTGCATTTCTAACATATCTTTGTTCCCCCTCAAATTATTTTCTGCCGAGCAGGGCATTTTTTAAAGCTTACTATCACCTTGAATAGAATTCGACGATGAGATGTTCTTCAACATCAAAGTCGATATCATCACGCTGAGGTGCTGCTATAACACGACCTGTAAGGTTTTCAGCGTCAAGTTCAAGCCACTTTGCTACGGGACCTGCAGGACCCTGTTCACGAAGCTCTTTAAGTACAGGTATTTCTCTGCTCTTTTCACGAACTGATACTACCTGACCAGGCTTTACAAGGTATGATGCAATGTCAACTTTCTTGCCATCAACAAGAATATGACCATGATTAACCATCTGACGAGCCATTGCACGTGTTGTGCCGAAGCCAAGACGATATGCTACGTTATCAAGTCTCGATTCAAGTATGCTCAAAAGGTTTTCGCCTGTCTGACCTGAACGGTTTTGTGCCATTTCAAAGTAATTTCTGAACTGACGTTCCATTACACCATAGATGAATCTAACCTTCTGCTTTTCCTGCAACTGAATACCGTATTCAGACTGCTTACGGCGGTGCATCTGTCCCTTAGGTGTACGATTTGTTGTCTTCTTAGCGTAGCCAAGAGTAGCAGGCGATATGCCCAATGTTTTACAACGCTTAGCGATAGGCTGGAAATTTCTTGCCATAATACTCTACCTCCTTATACTCTTCTGCGCTTTGGCGGACGGCATCCGTTATGCGGGATGGGTGTTACATCTTTAATCATGTTTACTTCGAGACCTGCTGACTGCAAAGCACGAATTGCTGCTTCACGGCCTGAACCCGGACCCTTTACATATACTTCAACTGTCTTAAGTCCATGTTCCATTGCTGCCTTTGCTGCTGTTTCTGCTGCCATCTGTGCTGCGAACGGTGTTGACTTTCTTGATCCTCTGAAGCCAAGACCACCTGCTGATGCCCATGAAAGTGCATTGCCCTGGAGATCTGTGATTGTTACCATTGTATTGTTGAAGGACGAACGAATATGTGCTGCGCCACGCTCGATGTTTTTCTTCTCACGGCGCTTGCGTGTTCCGGCCTTCTTAGCTTTTCCTTTTGCTGCTGCCATTTTCGCTTATCCTCCTTTTACTTTTTCTTTGTGCTTACTGAACGCTTCGGACCCTTACGTGTACGTGCATTCTGCTTTGTGCTCTGTCCTCTTACGGGAAGTCCTTTACGATGACGAACACCGCGATAGCAACCGATTTCTACGAGTCGCTTAATATTCATTGAAGTTTCCCTACGAAGGTCGCCTTCTACTTTTACATTGTGGTCAATATACTCTCTGAGCTTATTGACATCTTCCTCTGAAAGATCCCTTACTCTAATGTCAGGATCAACGCCTGTTGCGCTGAGGATATCCGATGCTGTCTTACGGCCAATACCATAGATGTATGTAAGGCCAATCTCGACGCGTTTTTCTCTGGGCAAGTCTACACCCGAAATACGTGCCATAATTTTTAATCCTCCATTAAATTCGTTTAATCAAATTTTTTCTGAAATCACATCGGTTCTCTTTATTTTTCAATATCGAGCAGCCGCACCGATGCGTGTTCGCTTATCGTTTGTCGGAGTGAAGTGAATACAAACGATAATATTGCCAAGCAGCACTTTTAGGACTTATTAGCCCTGCTTCTGCTTATGCTTAGGATTTTCGCAAATAACCATTATACGACCCTTGCGCTTAATGATTTTGCACTTTTCACAAATGGGTTTTACTGAAGGTCTTACTTTCATTGATTTTTCCTCCTTCTGCATGATAGCCTTTCATGCTATTTGTGCACATTTAAATTGCCATTTGGATCTAATCACCTATAAATCCAATAAGTCATCAGTTTTTAGCACGCCATGTAATGCGGCCACGAGTCAAATCATAGGGGGACAGTTCTACTGTCACCTTATCCCCGGGAAGTATGCGTATAAAATTCATACGCAGTTTACCGGATATGTGAGCCAATATCTTCAGTCCGTTCTCAAGCTCTACCTGAAATTTTGCATCAGGATATGCTTCCAATACCGTACCTGAAACTTCGATTACATCTTCCTTCGACAAGGTTATACCCCTCCTCAATTCTTATGTCTTATCATTTTTGTTTCCAAGATATAATCATTTTCCCTAATCATCACCATTTCCACTCTCGCTTCCATTGCTATGATTACTCTGATTAAATCCCATATTAGTCAGGCAGCTTCGTATTTCAGCATCAAATACTTGCTTACCTTCTTCGATTTTCTGTCTTATTCCATCGGCGCATTCTTGATGAATTTTTAAATGCTTTATCTTTTTGAGCTTTGGTTTTACAAGCTTTCTTAATATCCCATCACAGATATAAACATAGTTTTCATCTATATTTCCTACTATAATAAAGCTTCTTCCCGCATCTCTACCCTTCACCGATGTAGCAATACGACCTATCAACCTATCCATTATACTACCTCAAATGGACAATGTCAATAGTTTCGGACCATTATCTGTAATTGCAATTGTATTTTCGTAATGAGCGCTCGGTTTTCCGTCACGAGTTACGACTGTCCAGCCATCGCTAAGTGAATATACTTCTCTTGTACCTAAATTTATCATAGGTTCGATTGCTATTGTCATACCTGCAACGAGCCTTGCCCCTCTTCCGTGTCGTCTATCTACATAGTTAGGAACTTCAGGTGCTTCGTGCATAGCTCTGCCAATGCCATGACCTACGAGTTCCCTTACGACACCATAACCATGCATTTCTGCATGGGTCTGAATAGCTCTTGCAATATCTTCAAGATGATTTCCCGGAACAGCCTGTTCCATTCCTTTAAAGAAACACTCACGAGTTACGTCTACGAGTTTCTTTACATCATCACTTACATTTCCTACAAGGAAAGTTCTTGCAGCGTCACCATGCCATCCATTAAGTATTGCGCCTACATCGCAGCTTACGATATCACCATCTTTTATTCTATAATTTCCGGGAATACCATGAACAACCTGCTGATTTACTGAAGTGCAAATGCTCTTAGGATAACCATTATAATTCAAGAACGATGGTATAGCGCCCTTACTTCTGATAAAGTCATCGGCTGCCTTATTCAATTCTTTTGTTGTGACACCTGCTTTACACATTGCACCGAGCATTTCGAGAGTTTCCTCTACAACATGCCCAGCTTTTTTCATCAAATCTATTTCAGCTGGAGATTTTATTGTAATCATTTGTTATTACCTCCAATATTTTTAATAATATTCTCCGTAACAACATCAATAGTCTGAGCTCCGTCGATATCAACGATAATGCCTTTCTTTCTATAGAAATCAAGTATATCACCGAATTCCTCTTCGTAGATCTCAAACCTTTTTCTTGCAGTTTCAATTTTATCATCTTCCCTTATATAGAGTTTTGCACCGCAATCGGGGCATATCTCTGATGAAAGATGCGATATATGATAGCTCTTACCACATCCAGAACACATTCTTCTACCTGAAATTCTTTCAAGCAACAAATCATGTGGGGCATCAATATTAACTACCATATCAATATCTGTTATAGATTCAAGTGCAATTGCTTGATTGATGGTTCTTGGAAAACCGTCAAGAAGGAATCCCTTCTTACAATCAGGCACATCCAGCCTTTCTTTTATCATCTCGATAATTAAATTATCAGGGACGAGCTTTCCCTGCGATGTATAACCTTTTGCTACATGACCAAGCTCAGTATCGTTTCTGAGTTCTTCTCGCAGAAGCTCGCCCGTTGATATATGAGGTATATCGAGAATATCGCATATCCTTACCGCCTGGGTGCCTTTTCCAACACCCGGCGGGCCCAAGAATATCAATTTCATATCAATTTGCCTCTAAATTTTTTAATATTCTCTGCTTAATTCGCACATTAGCTAAGGAAGCTTCTGTAATGACGCATAAGCATGAGCTGTTCAAGCTGTTCAGAGCATTCAATTGCTACACTTACCATAATCAAAAGGCTTGTAGCACCGAATATTGTTGTCTGACCAACAAGGCTTAGTACAAGTGTAGGAACAATTGCTATAACCATGAGGAAGAGTGCGCCGAACAGGGTCAAACGATTCTGAATCCTTGAAAGGTAATCGCTTGTGGGCTTACCAGGACGGATACCCGGTATAAAGCCACCATTCTGCTGCAGATTCTTTGAAATCTCGATGGGGTTAGCTGAAATTGTTGTATAGAAGTATGCAAATGCAACGATGAGCAAAGCATAAACTATGTAATAAATCACTGTACCCTGACCTAACCAATTCTGATAGAACTGACCAAATCCAGTATTTGTGCCGACAATCTGAACTATCATTGCAGGGAACTGCATAATAGTCATAGCGAAAATCAAAGGCATAACGCCGTTAGCATTTGCTTTAAGCGGGATATGTGTTGACTGTCCGCCATACTGTTTTCTGCCAACAACTTTCTTTGCATACTGAATCGGAACCTTACGATAAGCCTTTTCAACGATAACAGTACCAACAACGAGGATAAGTGCAACGATAGCAAGTACAATAATTGTCCACCACTGACGAAGGCTGTCCGGATGAGTTGTTGTTGTTGTGAAAAGGTTTTCAAACATTTCGATTATGTATGAAGGAACTCGTGATACGATTGAAGCGAAAATCAACATTGAGATACCATTGCCGATACCCTTTTCTGTGATTCTCTCACCCAACCATACGAGGAATGCAGTACCTGCTGTGCAAGTGATACCTACAACAGCGTATGACCAGAAGTTTGCATTATACAAGAAACCCTGACCAAGGCTCAATGCGATACCAATACTCTGTACGAGTGCAAGTCCAATACCTGTATAACGAGTAATCTGTTCAAGCTTTTCACGACCGTCATCCTCTTTTGAAAGTCTTTCAAGAGCAGGTATAGCGATTGTAAGAAGCTGAATTACGATTGAACCGGTGATGTAAGGCGAGATACCCATTGCAAAGATGGTAAACTGACTAAGTGAACCACCGGAGAACAAGTTAAGGAAGCCGAGGAGGTCGTATCTACTCATAGCATCCTGAACTACCTGAGTATTAACGCCCGGAACGGGGATAAATGATCCTAATCTATAAATGAAGATCAAAAGAAGTGTGAACAAAATTCTTGAACGAATGTCCTTTGTCTTCCATGCGTTTACGAGCGTCTTAAACATTAGAGCACCTCAGCTTTTCCGCCAGCAGCTTCAATTGCCTGCTTAGCTGTTTCAGTGAACTTTGCTGCCTTAACATCAAGGCGCTTTGTCAAAGTACCATTACCGAGAACTTTGAGTCCGTCCTTTTCGATCTTGCTGATGATACGCATCTGCTTGAGAAGTTCAGCAGTTACTACTGTATCATTTTCGAGTCTTTCGAGTTCAGAAATATTAATTACTGTATATTCCTTTGCAAAGATGTTTGTGAATCCACGCTTAGGAAGTCTACGAGCGAGAGGCATCTGACCGCCTTCAAAGCCGTTCTTCTTGCTTCCGCTACGAGCTTTCTGACCCTTATGACCCATTGTTGAAGTCTTACCCATACCTGAACCGGTACCACGACCAACACGCTTTGGTGATTTCTTTGCGCCTTCAGCAGGTCTTAATTCGTGCAGTTTCATAGTAGCACCTCCCGATTATATTTCTTCCACCTTAACAAGGTGCTTTACCTTAAATACCATACCACGAATGGCTGCATTATCAGGCTTTTCAACTGTAGCATTTACTTTGCGAAGACCAAGGGCTTCAAGAGTTGCCTGCTGATCCTTCAAGCGACCGTATTTGCTCTTTACAAGTGTTATTTTCAAATTTGCCATTGTCTGTGCCTCCTCAGTCAAGAATTTCTTTAACTGTCTTGCCACGAAGACGAGCAATTTCTTCAGCTGTGCGGAGCTGTGTAAGACCTTCGATTGTAGCCTTTACGCAGTTTGCAGGGTTATTTGAGCCATAGCTCTTTGTACGGATATCCTTAATGCCAACCATTTCGAGTACGGCACGTGCAGGACCACCAGCTATAACACCTGTACCTTCTTCAGCAGGAATCATTCTTACATGACCCTTACCGAACTTACCTTCAACAGCATGAGGAATTGTTGTGCCAACAACAGGAATTTCTACAAGATGACGCTTTGCATCTTCTACTGCCTTACGTACAGCTTCAGGAATTTCTGCTGCTTTACCAGTACCAACGCCAACATGACCATTTTCATCGCCAACTACCATAAGTGCGCTGAAGCGGAAATTACGACCGCCCTTTACAACCTTTGCAACACGATTAACCGCTACAAGCTTTTCTTTCAACTCCAATGTGGATGCATCAATTCTTTTCTGCATTGTGTTACCTCCTTAGAAATCAAGTCCAGCTTTACGAGCACCTTCAGCAACTTCCTTTACACGTCCTGTGTAGAGATAGCCACCACGATCGAATACGATCTTCGAGATGCCCTTTTCTTTTGCACGGTTACCAATAAGTTCGCCTACCATGTTTGCAGCTTCTTTCTTTGACTTTCCTTCAAGCTGATCCTTGATTTCCTTATCAAGTGTTGAAGCTGAAGCAAGTGTATGACCAACTTCGTCATCAATTATCTGTGCATAGATATTATTAAGGCTGCGATAGACATTAAGTCTGGGTCTTTCCGATGTTCCCTTTATATAGAAACGTGTACGGTCATGACGAGCCTTGCGCACAGAGTTCTTATCTATTTTTGAAATCATATTATTTACTCCTCTCTACGCATTACTTACCTGTCTTGCCTTCCTTGCGGCGAACGACTTCGTAATCATACTTAACACCCTTGCCCTTATAAGGTTCAGGCGGTCTTACCGCACGGATATCAGCAGCTATCTGACCAACCTGCTGTTTGCTTGCACCCTTTACTACTACTCTGTTGGGTGTGGGTACTTCAAATTCGATGCCCTTAGGTTCAACGAATTCAACAGGATGTGAGTAACCGAGATTGAGGACAAGCTTATTGCCCTGTTTCTGTGCTCTGTAACCTACACCTACAATATCAAGGTTCTTTGAAAAACCAGTTGATACGCCAATAACCATGTTATTGATAAGTGTACGGCTCAATCCGTGCAAAGCACGGTGTTCTTTGTCATCAGAAGGACGCTTTACTGTAAGTACGCCTGCATCCTGTTCCAACAACATATCGCGTGAGATTTTCTCACTCAATTCACCCTTCGGGCCTTTAACTGTTACGGTGTTATCGACTTGGACCGTAATTGTCACTCCGGCAGGGATTGATATCGGAAGTTTTCCGATTCTCGACATTGTTTACACCTCCAAATATTTTTTTGAATATTATAATTAACTATGATTTATAAGTAATTACTCATCAAAAGTGACTCGCAATTACTTACAAACCATTGTTTAATCCATATGTTGCTATTATATCTTAATTACCAGATATATGCAAGTACTTCTCCGCCAACACCAAGCTTACGAGCTTCTTTATCTGTCATAACGCCCCTTGATGTTGAGATGATTGCTATACCGAGTCCACCAAGAACCTTAGGAAGCTGATCCTTACGAGCATATACTCTAAGACCTGGCTTTGAGATTCTCTTGAGTCCTACAATTACTCTCTGCTTATTTGCGCCATACTTGAGAGTGATGTGGATTGTCCTTACGATACCGTTTTCTTCGATTTCATAGCTCTTAATGTAACCTTCGTTCAAAAGGATTTCAGCAATAGCCTTCTTGATTGTTGAGCAAGGAACATCAACTGTTTCATGCTTTGCGATAAGAGCATTGCGGATACGAGTCAACATATCAGCGATAGGATCTGTTGTAAGCATAATTATTTTACTCCTTTCAATACGAGATTACCAACTTGCCTTGCGAACGCCGGGGATTTCGCCCTTGTATGCAAGTTCACGGAAGCAGATACGGCAAATGCCATACTTGCGAAGCACTGAGTGGGGACGACCGCAGATGCGGCATCTTGTGTAAGCCCTTGTTGAATACTTAGGCTCACGCTGCTGCTTTAATTTCATGCTAGTTTTTGCCATTTTACGCTACCTCCATTATTCCTGAACAAAAGGCATACCCATAAGTCTGAGTAATTCTTTTGCTTCTTCGTCTGTCTTTGCTGTTGTAACAAAAACGATGTCCATACCTCTAATCTTATCAACATCATCATAGTTGATTTCGGGGAAGATGAGCTGTTCTTTAACGCCCATTGCATAGCTTCCACGACCATCAAAGCTCTTATCTGATACGCCACGGAAGTCTCTTACTCGGGGCAATACAATATTCATGAGCTTATCTGCGAAGTAGTACATTCTATCACCACGAAGTGTAACCTTTGCGCCAACATTCATACCTTCACGAACTTTGAAGTTAGCAACTGACTTCTTAGCCTTTGTTACAATAGGTTTCTGACCAGCGATGATGCCGAGTTCTTCGATAGCCTTTTCGATACCCTTGGGGTTATCTTTTTCTGAACCAAGACCCATATTGAGAACGATTTTCTCAAGCTTCGGTATCTGCATTACATTTTCATAGCCAAACTTTTCTTTGAGCTGACCCATAACCTCATTCTGATATTTTACTCTGAGGCGTGCAGGTTCTGTAAAGGGCATAGCTTCCTGTTCATTCTTTTTCTTTGCCATTTTCGCTTTCTCCTTTCAAACCTTAGTCAAAATTTGCCTGACACTTCTTGCAGTGACGGAGCTTCTTACCATTCTCTATTACATGGCCAACTCTTGTAGCCTTCTTGCACTTCGGGCAGATGAGCATAACGTTTGAAACGTGGATTGTGCCTTCTCTTTCTATTCTGCCACCCTGATCATTCTGGCCTCTGGGTTTTCTGTGGCAAGTAATCATATTTCTGCCCTGAACGACTACACGTTCCTTTTCAGGCATTGCAGCGATAACCTTACCTGTCTGACCCTTATCTTTACCTGAGATTATTACTACTGTATCATCTCTTCTAATATTAAGCTTATTCATAGTATCGATCCTCCTGAATTAGAGCACTTCGGGAGCAAGTGAAACGATCTTCATATAATCCTTTTCACGCAATTCCCTTGCAACCGGCCCAAAGATACGAGTACCACGGGGCTGCTTCTGATCATTTATAATAACTGCTGCGTTATCATCGAAGCGGATATGGCTGCCGTCAGGTCTATGTGTTCCTGATACTGTACGAACTACAACTGCCTTTACAACATCCTTCTTCTTTACTGTACCGCCGGGAGTAGCAGTTTTAACAGCTGCAACGATTACATCACCGATATTTGCGCTCTTGCGGTATGAACCACCAAGTACACGAATGCACATGATTTCCTTTGCGCCGCTGTTATCAGCAACTTTCAATCTTGTCTGTGGTTGAATCATGTTCGGTCCTCCTCTTACTTAGCCTTTTCGATTATCTCAACAAGACGCCATCTCTTATCTTTACTCAAGGGACGTGTCTCCATAATTCTTACTGTATCACCGATGCCACACTCGTTGTTCTCGTCATGAGCCTTGAACTTACGTGTACGGTTTACCATTTTACCATAAAGCGGGTGACGAACCTTTGTCTTGATAGCAACAACGATAGTCTTATCCATCTTATCGCTTACAACAACGCCGGTACGAGTTTTACGATAACCTCTCTGTTCCATCATAAAAATCTCCTTTCAACCTATTACTTTGCTTCTGCAGCGAGTTCACGTTCGCGAATGAGAGTCTTAACTCTTGCGATGTCTTTTCTGCATTCGGAAATCTTCTGAGGATTAGCGAGCTGGCCAACTGCCAACTGGAAACGAAGGTTGAAGAGTTCTTCCTTAAGTTCTTTTTCACGCTTTACGAGTTCTTCAACTGATAATTTTCTGAGTTCATTAGCCTTCATCGCTTTCACCACCTGCTTCAACAATTTCTTTCTTTGCTATCTTACACTTGAGGGGCAACTTATGACCTGCAAGTCTAAGTGCTTCCTTTGCGATTGATTCTTCAACGCCTGCGATTTCAAACATTACTCTGCCGGGTTTTACTACTGCTACCCAATATTCGGGTGAGCCCTTACCACTACCCATTCGTGTTTCTGCAGGTTTCTCTGTTACGGGCTTATCGGGGAAGATCTTTATCCAAACCTTACCGCCACGCTTGATGTAACGAGTCATTGCAATACGTGCTGCTTCAATCTGGTTGCTTGTAACCCATGCAGGTTCCAAAGCAACGAGACCGTATTCGCCATATGTGATCGTGTTGCCACGGTGAGCTGCGCCCTTCATGCGACCACGATGTACTCTTCTACGCTTAACTCTCTTAGGCATTAACATAATTATCTGCCTCCTTCTCTTGAAGCCCTCTTCTTGTTGCCAAGAACTTCGCCTCTATAAATCCAAACCTTTACGCCGATACGACCGTATGTTGTATGAGCTTCTGCAAAACCATACTCAATGTCAGCACGGATAGTCTGAAGCGGTATTGAACCTTCATGATATCCTTCGCTACGAGCAATTTCTGCACCGCCAAGACGACCTGAGCACTTAATCTTGATACCTCTTGCATTTGCTTTCATTGCGCTTGCCAATGCCTTCTTCATTGCACGACGATATGAGATACGTTTTTCGAGCTGTGCTGCGATATTTTCAGCTACAAGCTGTGCATTTGCATCGGGATTTCTAACTTCGATAATGTTTACATTAACGGGCTTGCCGATGAGTGCCATTACCTGTTCCTTAATCTTTTCAACGCCTGCGCCGCCTTTGCCGATGATAACGCCAGGACGTGCTGTGTGGATACTTACTGTAACTTTATTTGCTGCACGTTCGATATCAATCTTTGCTACGCTTGCTGAATAATATTCCTTCTTGAGAAAATCTCTGATTTTCTTGTCTTCGATGAGATAATCAGCGAAATCCTTCTTTGAAGCATACCAACGAGTATTCCAATCTCTGATTACGCCTACACGGAATCCATTCGGATTAATTTTCTGACCCATAATTTCTTCCTCCTATTACTTCTCAATCTGATCCAAGATTATTGTAATATGGCTTGTGCGCTTTCTAATGTGTGTTGCTCTGCCCTGTGCTCTCGGACGGAAACGCTTGAGAGTCGGTCCCTGGTTTGCAAATATTTCTGCAACGTAGAGCTGATCGCGCGGGATATCCATATTGTTTTCTGCGTTAGCTATTGCTGAGTTCAAAAGCTTCAAAACAGGTTCTGTTGCTGCCTTAGGTGTGAACTCAAGGATTGCCAATGCTTCATTTACCTTCTTGCCACGGATAAGGTCGATTACAATCTTAACCTTGCGTGAAGAAATTCTTATATAACGAGCTGTTGCGTGGGGGCGCTTTTCGGCATTCTCACGACGCTGAGCTGTCTTAACTTTTGATCTTGTTGCCATTTTGCGACCTCCTTTTTTATCTGCCGCCCGTTGCTTTTTCAGAACCTCTATGGCCTCTGAAAGTACGAGTGGGAGCGAATTCGCCCAACTTATGTCCTATCATTTCTTCTGTAACATATACAGGAACATGCTTCTTGCCATCGTGTACTGCAATTGTATGACCAACCATTTCGGGGAAGATCGTTGATGCACGTGACCATGTCTTAACTACTGTCTTTTTACCGCTTTCGTTCATTGCGTTTATTCTTCCCAACAAACGTTCACAAACAAACGGTCCTTTTTTAACTGATCTGCTCATGACTTTCTCCTTTCGAAATTATTTGCCATCTCTGCGACGAACGATGAACTTATCATTTACATTCTTTGTCTTTCTTGTCTTATAACCAAGTGCGGGCTTACCCCAAGGAGTTACAGGACCAGGACGACCGATAGGTGATTTACCTTCACCACCGCCGTGGGGGTGATCACAAGGGTTCATTACTGAACCACGTACTGTAGGTCTGAAGCCCATATGACGTGTTCTACCGGCTTTACCGAGCTTAATATTTGCATGGTCGATATTACCTACCTGACCGATTGTTGCCTTTGCATTCATAGGAACGAGTCTTACTTCGCCTGAGGGCAAACGAACCTGTGCGTAATTGCCTTCCTTTGCCATGAGCTGTGCTGCGTTACCTGCGCTTCTTACAAGCTGTGCGCCCTTACCGGGTTTGAGCTCGATGCAGTGAATCATTGTTCCTACGGGGATGTTCTTGATTTCAAGAGCATTACCGATCTTAACATCTGCTGCTTCGCCTGAAATAACTGTTGTGCCTACTTCAAGACCCTGGGGAGCGATGATGTAACGCTTTTCACCATCAGCATAGTGCAAAAGTGCGATGTTTGCACTGCGGTTAGGATCGTATTCAATGGAATTTACCTTTGCAGGGATACCGTCCTTATTGCGTTTGAAGTCGATTATACGATACTTTCTCTTTGCACCGCCACCACGATGACGAACTGTGATACGACCATGATTGTTACGACCGCCGCTTGAACGCAAATCTTCAAGCAATGACCTTTCGGGCTTGTTTGTTGTGATTTCTTCATATGTTGAAACCGACATGAAACGCTGACCCGGTGTGTTAGGTTTTATATTTCTAATAGCCATTGTATACCTCCTTACTGAGCCATACCATCGAAGAATTCAATTGTCTTTGAATCTTCAGTGAGCTTTACGTATGCTTTCTTTGTTGAGGGACGACGGCCTTCATGCATACCCTGTCTCTTCATCTTGCCAAGTGAGTTCAATGTATGAACGCTCTTAACCTTAACGCCGAAAACTTTTTCGATTGCCTGTCTGATTTCTGTCTTTGATGCATTCTTATCAACGATGAATGTGTAAGTCTTATCAGCAAGGTGATCGTAACTCTTTTCGGTCATAACAGGCTTTATGATAATGTCATGTGCGTATTTCATCTGTAAACCTCCTGGACCTTTTCAAGCGAGTCCTTTGTAAGAACGAGCTTGCCATATTTCAAAATTTCATATACATTAAGTGTTCCAACGCTTGTTGTCTTAACGCCTGCGATATTTCTCGTTGCTCTTTCAACCTTTTCTACAGCGTCTCTGTTCTCTTCTTCTTTATTTACGAGGACTACAAGTGCGTTTTCGAGCTTTGCGCTGTTAAGAACCTTTGCCATTGTCTTTGTCTTACCGTCAGCGATATTGAGTTCGTCAAATACTACGAGTTCGCCTTCAGCTACCTTTGATGAGAGAGCTGATTTCATTGCGAGTCTCTTTACTTTCTTATTAACGCTCATACGATAATCTCTTGACTTAGGAGCAAATACGATACCGCCGTGTCTCCACTGAGGTGCTCTTGTTGAGCCCTGACGTGCACGACCTGTGCCCTTCTGTCTCCAAGGCTTGATTCCGCCGCCGCTTACTTCAGCCCTTGTCAACGCGTTCTGTGTGCCTTGACGCTGATTTGCAAGATAAGCTGTTGTAACTTCGTGCATTACGGGAACATTGGGTTCAATACCGAAAATGCTTTCATCAAGTTCAACTTCGCCAACCTTATTGCCTGTCATATTTATAACATCAACTTTAAGCATGGTGCTTTCTCCTTTCTAAAATCTCTTACTTAACGGTTTCTTTTACGATTACAAAACCGCCGTTAGCACCGGGGATTGCACCCTTGATGAGCAAAAGATTTCTCTCTGCATCTGCACGAACAACTTCAAGGTTCTGTACTGTAACTCTTTCGCTGCCCATGTGACCCGGCAAATTCTTTGTCTTAAATACTTCGCCCGGATATGTGCAAGCGCCCATTGAACCTGCTACACGATATGAATGCGAACCGTGAGTCTTACGGCCTCTTGCCTGGTTGTGACGCTTGATGTTGCCCTGGAAGCCATGACCCTTGCTTGTACCTGTAACGTCAACCTTATCGCCTGCTGCAAAAATGTCAGCCTTGATAACCTGTCCTACTTCGTATGTGTTAGCATCTTCGAGTTTCAATTCTCTTACATAACGATGAGGAGCTACCTTTGCCTTTGCAAAGTGACCGAGCATCGGCTTTGTTGCAAGCTTTTCTCTGATGGGAGCAAAACCAACCTGGATTGCATCATAGCCTTCATGATCAACTGTCTTCTTCTGAACTACAGGGCAAGGTCCTGCCATAACTACTGTTACAGGAACCATTGTGCCATCTTCAGCAAAGAGCTGTGTCATGCCAATTTTTCTACCTAAAATAGCCTTCTTCATGTTTCTTACCTCCCTCGCATCAGAGCTTGATTTCGATATCAACACCTGCGGGAAGATCGAGTTTCATCAATGCATCAACAGTCTTTGCTGAGGGCTGAATGATGTCGATCAAACGCTTATGTGTGCGAATTTCGAATTGTTCTCTTGCGTCCTTGTACTTGTGTGTAGCACGGAGAATCGTAACGATTTCCTTCTCCGTCGGCAGGGGGATGGGGCCTGAAACTCTGGCACCCGTTCTTTTTGCCGTTTCAACAATCTTTTCTGCACTTTGGTCAATAAGATTGTGTTCATAAGCTTTAAGCTTAATACGGATTCTCTGATTAGCCATATTTACCTCCTGGTATCAATCCTTTAATAATTATAAACTTTTAAGCAGTACACTATTCCGTGTGTTCCCTTACGAACTTTTTAAAACATTCTTTAAAAACTGCTTATTTTTCACGGTTCATGTAGAAATTCCCCAGCGGCATTTTTCTGGCAACCTTCTACATACCGCTATTGTGTCGCACCGTTATGCATATCTTGCCAATTATTCCGTATAAATACAATTTTATCATATTCATTGGAATAATTATGGCATTCAAGTACATACCACCGCCTGCGCACAACGATGTTATTGTACTACAAATATCAATTAATTGCAAGTCTTTTTTCAAAATTTTTTAAATTTTTTTATAACTTGGCTTTACCATTAAATTATAACATTCAAAACCATAATTTTCAACCACAATTAAATTTAAATGTGCTGACAAATGCGCCAGCACAATATTTATTTATTTATTTCGGCAGCGATTCTCAGAATACAAACTGCGTCATGAGTATCAATTTCTCCGTTTGAATCGCAGTCTGCAAATTCTAAATCATCACCCTTTATTTCATATAACCCAACAACGCATCTTAAAATCAACGTTGCATCTTCGCTATCTACCTTGTAATCTCCATTCACATCGCCTTTTTCCCTTTCGTAAGAAACATCAGTTCCTGCGATAATTGCACCAGGAAAATAAAAATGAAGAATCTGAGCATAATTCATACCATATTTTTCAGCCATAACTTGTGCGCCACGATTGCTCAGACCAACACCCGGGCCGCTTCTTCCATGAAGAACGTTCCATCCCCCATCTGTTTTCAAAGCGTAATAAATTCTCAATCCTGTTTTTGTCATAACGCCCTTGCTGTAAAGGTCTGCAAGCTTGAATGTCATTTTAACTTTAACTTTCGATGATGAAACAGCTGTCGGATTATTTTCAAACATAAATGTCTTACTATCATAAGCCTTTACATCATCAATATAGCCCAAGTCAAAAGAATCAGATGTTATTCCCTTGCTGGTTTTATCAGCATTAACGGTCATTTCAATCGTCAGTTTAGTATGATCTCTTCCGCTTGTATCGCCTGAATCCGTATGAGAATAAAGATTTTCGATACTTGTTATTGACGTTGCCTTATATCCTGACAAGTTATCGTTTGCATATGTGAGCAGGAACGTATTGAGCTTCTTTGTTATATTCTCTGTTGTATTCTTTGCGCTAAAGAAGACTTTATCGAGTTTTGAAGCAGTATTTTCGATATCATAATCATCTATTCTTATATCAAATGCTGGATCCCACGATTCAACGCCATTCCAGTTATTTGATGGAATTTCCGTCTGTCCACCATTGCTATCACCGAAGAAAGCCCTGAATACCTTGTTATTTCCAATATACATTGAAACATTTGATACAGCATTAACAGCATTTATTGAATTTGAGTATTTCGGATTATAACCGATATATAATTGGTCGTTGCTAGTATCATCAATATCATAACTGCTTTTAGGTGAAAGCTCTGACAGTGCATAAACTTTTGATGTAACAGCTTGTGCCTTTATTGCCTCAATATTTGAGTGCTCACCCTGCTCTATTGCAACAACCCCATATAGGTACTGATTCATCGGAACAGTATTTATTGCACGAACACCGCTTGACGTATACGAAAAAGTAACATTACCAAGATAATGTCGCCTTGGATAATAAGGTTCACTCTTTGAACAGTTCTTGTTATAAATTCCAAGGTAACCGCCACTATTGCCTGTATTTTTTCTTATGAGAGTGATAGGCGTTCCCGTATAGATGGTTTTACCATCGAAAGTAGCTTTAAGCGATTTTGAAGATATAGTAACGATAAGCGTTCCGTCAGAAATCACTTTACCATTTTCCTTTATGGTATACTTGCCAACAACATCTACAGTTAGTTTTGTTTCCGTACCTGTTGAAAGTTTAACACGAATAGAACCAAAGTCTGTATCTAACGGTTGAGCATCAGCAAGTAAGCTTTTATCAAAATATGATACTGCAAAAAAATTCGTAACAACCATCATGAAAGCAACCACAAGGATAATGTTTTTTATAGATTTAATCATATTTTACCTCCATATATTTGCTTATTGTACCATAAATTTATGATTTGTGGTAGCTTTTTATCAAAAAAATTAATAATTCATGCCATTTTTACATAAAAAGTGGGGAATAAATATGATTATTTGACAAAAGCAGGGAATGTTCCCTGCTCAAATTAGCCTTAATTTTTCACTATAAAAATCTCAATTTTATCAGAATCTAACTCTGCACCATCTGGCAAAGTACAGCTAAAACCACCATCTTTAAGTGGGAATGCCTCGTATTCCTTATTACCTGATTTAACAATTATCATATCATTTGCAGGGCTAAATGAAGCGGTCAGTTTTCCGCTAACGACATTTTTATTGATTTCAAACTCGCATTTATCATCGTGATAAATCATTTTCTTGTCTATACCGTCGATGTTTCTTTGAGGAGCTTCAACCTGAGGTGCTTTTTCAACGAGCAAGTCGATATTTCTTTCAACGAGTTCGATAAGAACTACATCGAAATCTTCCTTATAAAGATGCGAATAGTTATAAGGAAACTCAGCAGAGTAGAGTATTCTCCCCACATTACTGCTCATATACGGTTTTAGCGCCTCGTAGAACGAATCGTGGAAGAAAAGAATTTTCAAATCGTTTTTATCGCTTTTTGTGCCTTCGGTAATCCTTGAACCAAGCCCTGAACCATCTTGTTTATAAACTAAATCAACATCATATTCAACTCTTTCATAACTGCCCTTTGATGACGGGAATATAAAATAGTGAATATCACCGCTATAATCATAAACAGACTTATATTTTGCATCAAGATAATCTTCATACGAATAACCATCTGCAATTTTTGACATTATGGCTCTATAACCTATCAAAGCTCCGTAATCATTCCAATGCGTATCGTGCCTGTAATATAGCTCCTGCTCACACTTGTTTTCGGTGAGCAACGACTTTAAATCAAGATAATTCACTCCGTATTGCTTCAATGACTTTTCGAGCTTTGAGAGGTTATTATCATTTGAATAAACAGCAAATCTATCCGACATATATTCAGGATAAATCGAGTTTTTGTTCGGAGCAACAGTAAACAAGAATTTCTCGCCATTTGCCTGTGCAGCTTCCTGTAAAAGCATCAATGTTTTTGTTGCTGCTTCGATTGAATTATCGTCAAGAACGTTGGTTCCCATATAGTCGTCAAGCGTTTCCGCATAGAAAATAAAATCGTTTTTTCCGATAACAGTTTTTTCATTTAAAGTATCTGAAAGCGTATTAACGGTAATCAAGTTAAGCGCAGTAACCATTTGTTCACGGAGTGCAAAATTATCAGAAAAGTAGCTATCAAATTCTTCGGGAAAATCGAGGTTCAATCCGTCATTCTTTATAATAGAAGGCATTTTTGCAAGCGGTCTATTTTCGTAATTTTTATTTTTAACACCGCAAATAAGCAATAATGACGGTAGCATACACAATAAAATAAATATTGAAATATAAGCTTTTTTCATATTTTTCCTCCACTAAAACCTGAAATAAATAAACGGATTATAGCTTGATGCGCTGAGAATCAGCATACACATAACAAACAAAAAAAGTGAAATTACAAGCTTAACATTCTCATTTATTTTAATTTTTTCAACAACAGGCATTGAGAAAATAACTGCAAGCACAAACACGAAAATAGTAATCGGGCTAACGATAACAGAAAGCGTTGATGCAAATTCTCCTCCGAAATTGAACCCAGCAAACATATTACCTATCATAACAAGCGCAGAGCCAATATTATCTGCCCTAAAAATTACGAAACCGACAGTAATTACGATAATTGAATATATGTGCGATAATATCTTGTGTTTAGGCTTATAAACGTTATCCTCGAACAAAAGGAATGCTCCGTTATATAACCCCCATGCAAC
>CADBRR010000008.1 GCA_902797145.1 uncultured Eubacteriales bacterium
TTCAGATAGAACTTTAAGCGTTAGATATAATAAAAACGGGAGCTATACAATAAGCGAAGACAGTGGGGAAAGCATAATATTGTATACCAACGATGCAATCATAAATCTTCTTATTGATTTAGCTCCTAAAAACATAATTGTTTATGATGATTCAATAAAAGGTCATTTTCTAAATGAAGTATTGCTAAGAATATTTTCAGATAGAGTCTGTTTCGTTTTTTAGTTGTTTGCAGTAGCTTGCATTTTATCAAGCAAATATGACATTGCTTTATTAAGCTGATTATCAGGTGTGATTCCAATATCTTTTATTTGCTCTTTTACAAAGCTTCCATCGAATTCAACTTTGATATTAGGTTCAATACCTATACCATGAATATTTCTTCCACTTGGAGTATAGTACGCATCAGTAGTCATTTTTATCCATCCACCGTTTGTTTTAAGAGGATATGTCGTTTGAACAATTCCTTTTCCAAACGTTGTAGTCCCAACTATTGCTCCAAGCTCGTTATCCTGTACTGCTCCTGCTAATATTTCGCTTGCTGAAGCAGAGTTTTCATTTACAAGTATTGCGATTGGAATGTTGAGTCCATCGGTTGTTGCATTGAATACAAGCTGGTCTTCTCCAGATTTGTTCTTGATAGAAACAATATTCTTATCTTTTTCAAGCAACATATCACATATTTCAACAACATCATACAACGAACCACCGGGGTTGTTTCTTACATCAATAATTAGCGATTTCATACCGTCACGATTAAGCGAACTAATTGCTTTCTTTGTGCCTTCAACGCAATCGCCGGTGAACATATCAATTCTAATATAACCTATGAAATCATCAAGCATCTTGTATGCAACACGACTTATCGTTATCGGTTCACGAATTACTGTGAATACAAGCTCTTCGCCATTACGCAGAAGTTTAATTGTCACTTGTGAACCTTCAGGACCAGTTGTAACAGATGATAAATCTTCAAGCTGCTTTCCGCCGACATAAAAGTCATCAAAATAAGTAATTATATCACCAGTAAGTATACCTGCACGCTTTGCAGGACCTTCGTATACATCAAGTACCTCTGTGCCTGTTTCATCAGGTTGAGCTATTAAAATGCCAACACCGCAATATTCGCCGTTTGAACTTTGGGTATACTGTTCGTATTCTTCAGCTGTAAAGTATTGGGCATAATCGTCATTTAATTTAGCTACCATTGCATTAGCTGCTGCTGATGACATATCCTCTTTTGATGGAACATCATAAAAGAAATTCTCATTGATGTCTTCATAGATTTCTGCTAAAGCCATAAAGTCTTTCGATTCATCGAAAGATGATTTGGGAATCATCACATATGACCTTGTTACGAAATAAAAAACAGTTAAGCAGCAGAGTGCTGTTACGATTATTGAAATAACTATGTTCCTAATATTCTTGTTCATAAATTTCCTCCAACTCAAACTTAAAAATATTTTAGCAATTTTATATGATTTAATCAACATATATCAATTATTTTTATCAAATATTTTCTTCATAAACTCTTCAGTGCTTATTCCGCTTGGCCGATTAAACCTTTTTAAACCAAATAAATCTTCAGGTTTAGAAATATAATTTATGCCTTCATAGCATGAAAGTGTGGCTGAGAATCCGAGCTCTTTCATTATATCTTCCGTTTCGGAGTTAAGACAACCGAATGGATAAGTGAATGCTAAAGCGTTTATATTGCTGTTTTCTTTAAGCCTATCTTGATTTTTAATAATATCATCAACAATGAGCTTTCTATATGTTTCTTTATTCTCACCTTTCTTTCTCAAAATGCCATTTCTGTTATTCATAGAATGAAGATTATAAGAATGATTTTGGATTTCAATATAACCGGAATGACCAATTTCATTTATTATGTCCCACGTCATATAGGCATAATTGGGGTTTAAGTCCATACTTTTGCTATAATCGTCTGTATAACTGCCAACTGTTGAGATAATTGCTTTCATATCGAGTTCTTTTAGAATAGGATAAACATATTCATAATTATTATAGTAACCATCATCAAGAGTTATTAGTATTGGCTTTTCAGGAAAAGCTTCCTCACCTTCAAGACAATTGATTATATCTGATATAAATAATGTTTCATATCCGTTTTCCTTGAGATACATTAAATCATCCTTAAAAGTCTGCGGTGATACAGTAAATTTATTTGCACGATTTGGATCTTTTAATATGCAATGATACATCAATATTGGCAGACGTATGCAATTTTCATCGGAAAAAACTGATTCGTCTTGATTATATATAGAAAAAAATAAAATTATGATTAGCGTAAATGCTAAAGTTACACAAGTATTCATTATATGATGTAAATTTGTTTTCATAGTCTCCACCTCGTTTGATATCATGCTAAAATAATATGTTGAAAATAAAAAAATATATGTAATTAAAAAAATTGTTTCTTATGTAATGCGATTTATGTTATAATAGAATTGATATAATAAATTAGTTAAGGAAATAATGATATGAAAAATACTCCACTTGTTTCTCAATATGAAATTGAACGTAACAGAGAAATTGCAGAAAACATAGGCAGATTGAATAATGGAAAAAATTTGAAGTATTATATTGAATCCTATGGCTGCCAAATGAATGAACACGACGCTGAAAAACTCGGCGGAATGCTTATAAATATGGGATATACTGCGACAGAAGATAAAAACGAAGCAGATATAATTATATTTAATACGTGTTGCGTGCGTGAACACGCAGAATTAAGGGTATTCGGAAATATAGGTGCGCTTAAAAAACTCAAAGATGAACGCCCCGATGTAATCATTGCTGTATGTGGCTGTATGATGCAGCAAAAGTCCGTAGCCGAACATCTTTATAAAAGATATCCTTTTGTAAATATAGTTTTTGGAACGCACGATATACATAATTTCCCGACTTTTGTTGAAAATGCACTTTGCGGCGATAGAACCCTCATTACAAGAAATATAGATGGTGAGATACCCGAAGGCCTTCCAATAAGAAGAAGTGGAAGTTTTTCTACTCACGTAATTATTATGTACGGATGTAATAATTTCTGTACATACTGTATAGTTCCATATGTCCGTGGCAGAGAACGCTCAAGAGATCCGCAGGCTATTATTGATGAGGTAAAAGCTGTTGTCGCACAAGGGTATACGGAAGTAACGTTGTTGGGTCAAAATGTAAACTCATATCGTTCATCTGACGGACAAGTTAATTTTCCAAAATTGTTAAAAATGGTTAGCGAAGTGGATGGACTTAAACGATTGAGGTTTATGACTTCCCACCCTAAAGATTTGTCAGATGAGCTTATAGAAGCCATGGCAACGACAAATAAGGTTTGTCATCATATTCATCTTCCAGTTCAATCGGGCAGTAATAGGATATTAAAGCTTATGAATAGGGTTTATACAAGGGAAAAGTATCTTGAAACTGTTGAAAAGCTTCGCAGTAAAGTTAAAGATATTGAAATTACTACTGATATTATTGTAGGCTTCCCGACAGAAACCGATGAGGATTTCAAGGATACGCTCAGCCTTGTGGAACAGGTTGGATATTCAGCAGCATATACGTTTATGTATTCGCCTCGAAAAGGCACAAGGGCAGCTGAAATGGATGACCAAATACCTCAGGAAGTAAAGAAGCAAAGGCTTAAAGAATTAAACGATCTTGAAGCAAGCATTCTCCAAAAGAATAACCTGAAGTTCATAGGAATGAAAGGCGAAGTGCTTGTTGAAGGTTGTGATAAGCGTGAAGGAAATACTATGGCATTCGGTAAATTATCAAATTTCAAAATGGTATATTTCCCTGGAAGCGAAGATTTAATTGGTAAATATTTGAATGTTGAGGTAACTGACACGCACCATAACTCACTGATTGGAAAAATGATAGAAGAATAATCGAAAAACGGAGGAAATTATGCCTGCAAATGTAACACCTATGATGAGGCAATATCTCGAGATGAAAGAAAAGTATAAGGATTGTTTGCTTTTTTTCAGGCTTGGCGATTTTTATGAAATGTTTTTTGAAGATGCAATTACTGCTTCAAGAGAACTTGAAATTGTTCTTACAGGAAGGGATTGTGGACTTGAGGAAAGAGCGCCTATGTGTGGTGTTCCGTATCATTCCGTAGATTCATATATAAACAAGCTCATAAGTAAAGGTTATAAAGTAGCTATATGCGAACAGCTTACAGATCCAAGCTTAAAAGGGCTTGTTGAACGTGATGTTATTAGAATAATAACTCCCGGAACAGTCATTGAAGACAGTATGCTTTCTGAGAGAAAGAATAACTATATCGTATCATTATATTATGGTGGAAGCAACGCAAATAATGGCATAGGTATAGCGTATTCTGATGTTTCAACTGGCGATTTTTTTGTTACTGAGTTTAAAGATAATGATAAATCGCTAAAAGTTATTGAGGAGCTTGCAAGAATACAACCTAATGAAATTATTGCAAATGAAGGCATATTCTCTTTAAATACTCTTATAAATAACATAAAAAGCAGTTATTATATCGAAAAATATGATAACAGAATGTTTGATTTAAAAAAATCAAATGAGAGTTTGATAGCACATTTTGAAGTAGCATCGCTTTCAGGATTCGGATGCGAGAATATGGATTTTGCTGTATGCGCAGCCGGTGGACTTTTGTCATACCTTGAAGAAACGCAGAAAAATTCATTGATGCATATAAAGAAAATTTCAGTAATCCATAACGATGAATTTATGTCTATTGATGTATCAACAAGGCGCAATCTTGAACTTACAAAACCATTAAGGTTTGACGGAAGCAAAAAGAATACTCTGCTCGATCTGCTTGATAGAACGAAAACGGCAATGGGTGGTAGACTTCTTAGAGTGTGGATTGAACAGCCACTTCAGAAAGTAGAGTTGATAAATAATAGGCTTAATTCCGTTGAAGAATTATATGATAAACCGATTGACAGGCAAAATATTGCGGAGAAACTTAATTCCATATATGATATAGAAAGGCTTTGTAGCAAAATTGCTTATGGTACAGTTAATGCAAGAGATTGTGTTTCGCTCATGATGTCTCTTGAAAAACTTCCTGGACTAGTTGAATGCTTGAAAGAACTCAAAAATTCGTTTTTTAAACAGTTTGTTGATAATATAGATTTAATGGAAGATATATATTCGCTACTTATAAGTGCTATTGCTGATAATCCGCCTTCTGGCGTCAAAGATGGCGGAATAATAAAAGACGGATATAATGAAAAAGTTGATGAATATAGGCGTGCTTCGCAGAATAGCCGTCAATGGCTTAGCGAACTCGAAGCAAAGGAAAAGCAAAAGACAGGAATTAAAAATCTCAAAATAGGATATAACAAAGTTTTCGGATATTATATAGAAGTAACAAAGTCATATCAAGGCCTTGTTCCTTATGAATATCAAAGAAAACAAACACTTGCTAATGCTGAAAGGTATATAACAGAAGAGCTTAAAAACCTTGAAGAGATGATAACGGGCGCTGAGGAAAAGTGTGTTGCCCTTGAATATAAGCTTTTTAGCGATATAAGGGAAATGCTTTCAGGTTGTATTGAAAGGCTAAAAAACGATGCTGCGTTGATAGCAGAACTCGATGTCTATCAAGCACTTTCAGAAGTTGCTATTCACAATAAGTATATAAAGCCTGAAATTTGCGAAACAGGCGAAATTGAGATAATAGATGGAAGGCACCCTGTTGTCGAACGTATGTTAAAGGATAAGTTCATACCGAACAATACGCTCCTAAATAACGATAAAAATCGTATTATGGTGCTTACAGGTCCCAATATGGCAGGTAAGAGCACATATATGAGGCAGATAGCGTTAATGGTTCTAATGGCGCATATAGGCTCATTTGTTCCTGCAAAATATGCAAGAATATGCGTAGTTGACAGGATATTTACAAGAGTCGGTGCTTCCGATAACCTTGCATCGGGGCAGAGTACGTTTATGGTTGAGATGAGCGAAATGGCAAATATTCTCAATAATGCTACAAGAAATAGTTTGCTTATAATTGACGAAATAGGCAGAGGAACAAGTACATTTGATGGATTGAGTATTGCATGGTCCGTTATCGAACATATTGCAGATAAGAAAAAATGCGGTGCTAAAACGCTGTTTGCAACGCATTACCATGAACTTACTGAGCTTGAAGGCAAAATACAGGGAATTAAGAATTATAGAATTTCTGTAAAAGAAATTGGCGATGATATTATATTCCTTAGAAAGATTGTTGAAGGTGGAGCAGATAAAAGCTTTGGCATACAAGTAGCAAAACTTGCAGGGCTTCCTAATGGAGTAATTAAGAGGGCAAAGCAGATTTTGAAGGAGCTTGAAAATTCAGATTTGAACAAGCGTACAAATTCAGTAGAAATGAATGATGAATTGCTTGTTAAAACGGAAAGCGACGATGAAATTATAGAGGAAATAAGGAATATGAATGTAAATGCTGTAACCCCGATAGAAGCTATAACAATACTATATGATTTACAAAATAGAGTTATAATGCGAACAAAGAAAAAATGAGGTAATTTATGAGCAGTATCAAGGTATTAAGCGTACAAGTATCAAATCAGATAGCAGCAGGCGAAGTTATTGAACGACCTGCATCTATCATAAAAGAGCTTGTAGAAAATTCAATAGATGCTGGAGCTACTTCAATTGCAATAGAAATGCGAAATGGCGGAATTGACTATTTGAGAGTAGCTGATAATGGATGCGGAATTGCACCGGAAGATGTAGTTATCGCATTCAAACGCCATGCTACGAGTAAAATTTCTGTTTCTGATGATTTGGAACATATAGAAACATTAGGATTTAGAGGCGAAGCACTTGCATCCATTGCAGCAGTATCAAGGATATCGCTAACTACAAGAGAAAAAAGTTCTGATACAGGCGTGACGGTAAAAATGGATGCAGGAGAACTCAAATATAATTCACCCTGTGGTTGCCCTGATGGAACTACAATTGAGGTTAATGATGTTTTCTATAATGTACCTGCAAGGCTTAAATTTTTGAAATCGCCTCGTGCAGAAGCCGGATATATAAGCGATTATGTATCAAGAATGATAATGGCAAGACCGGATATTGCTTTTAGGTTGATAAACAATGATAAGACGATATATACAAGCTCAGGCGATGGAAATTTAAAAAATGCGATTTTCAGCGTATATGGAAAAGATGTAATACAGTTTTTAAAGCCTGTTGAATATGATGATGGGTATGTTAAGATATCGGGATTTGCAGGTATGCCTGAAATATCAAAGAGCAATAGAACTTATCAATCGCTATTTATAAATGGAAGATATATAAAATCCCAAACGATTTCACTTGCTGTTCAGCGTGCGTATGAAACTCATCTGATGATTGGCAAGTTCCCACTATATGTGCTTAATATTAAAATATCAAGCAATGAGATTGATGTAAACGTTCATCCTAATAAACTTGATGTTCGTTTTAAAGATGAAGGTAAAATAGTATCGAGTGTTTCAACTGCTATAAGGGCATTGTTTGGCGTTTCTCAAATTTCAAGGATAGATAGCAATATATTTAATCATAGAGAAAATGCAGAAACAGAAAGTGAGGAACAAGTACCTGTACTTAATACTTCGATAGATTTAAAAAACGACAGTGAGATTGCTCAAATAAGAAATAATTTTATCGGACGATTGACTGAAGAACATTCGGTCGAAGAACCGACAAACAAAAATCTGGAAAATGTTTATGCGAAGGCAGAGAATGATAATATTACAAGTAGCTTTACATCATCAGCAGCCTTCAATAGCGTACCTGTTTTTGATATAAAAAGTAGCCATGAAGAACGAATTGAAGAGATTAAAAAAATAGATACCGAAGTTAATGTTCAACAAGAAATGCTCGGTGATATACCGTATAAAATAGTAGGTTGTTTATTTAATACATATTGGATTGTTGAACAAGGAAATAAAGTTTTTTATATAGATCAGCACGCTGCACATGAAAGAAGGCTATATGAAAAATATATTTCTGGCGAATTAAAATCTGAATCTCAGATATTGTTAATTCCAAGTATTATAAAACTTGCGCCGCAGGAATTTAATGTTCTTATGGATAATATCGATAGCTTTACGGAGCTTGGATATGAAATAGAAGAGTTTGGTACTAATACAATATGCGTACGTGCTGTTCCGCTTATAATGGGCGAAATGCAGACAGATAGTTTTATTCATGAGGCAATATCTTGTATTGAAAAAATAGGTTTTGTAAATGCAAAAGAATTAAAAAGAGCATCTATAATTCAATCATCGTGCAAGCACGCAATAAAGGGTGGTGACTTCTTGAGCGATTATGAAATAAAACTATTACTCAAGGAAATAGAAGGTAAAAATGTTCCTTTGACTTGTCCGCATGGAAGACCAATAATACTTGAAATGAAAAAGTCTGATTATGAAAAAATGTTCAAGAGGATAGTTTAACTATGAATAGAATACCGCTTATAATGATTGTAGGACCAACTGCTTGCGGTAAAACGGCTGTATCTGTAGAAGTAGCAAAAAGAATAGGTACTGAAATTATTTCAGCAGATTCAGTTCAGGTATATAGGGGAATGGATATAGGCTCTGCAAAGGTTACCGAGGAAGAAAAGCAGGGAATAGTTCATCATTTAATCGATGTTATGGATATTAACTCGCCTAAATATAGCGTTGCAGTTTTTAAGCAGCTTGCGCAAGAGGCTATACGGGATATTTCGTCAAGAGGTATGATACCAGTTGTTGTAGGGGGAACAGGATTATATGTAAATGCACTTACATATCCGCTCGATTTCACCGATACAGGAAGTGATGAGAATATCCGTAAAGAACTTGATGCTCTTTCAACTGAAGAACTTTATGATATGCTTAAACAAATTGATATAATATCATATAATAAGCTCCATAAAAACGATAGAAAACGTGTTTCAAGGGCAATTGAGGTATATAAAATTACCGGTAAAACTATATCTTCGTATGGCAATGATTTTTCAAATGAATTAAATAAGGAAATACCTTATGATGTAATAATGATAGGTCTTACTATGCCACGAGAAATGATGTATGATAGAATTAATAAACGTGTTGATATAATGGTTGAGCAAGGACTTGTTGATGAAGTTAAAGGTATTCTCGAAATGGGATACGACAGGGAATTACCGGCACTTCAAGCAATTGGATATAAAGAACTGTTCCCATATTTTGATGGTTTATGTTCGCTCGATGATGCAATATCACATATAAAACAAGAAACGAGAAGATTCGCAAAGCGGCAAGTAACGTGGTTTAAGCGTGATGAACGAATAAATTGGTTCGATGTTTCACGATACGATGATAAAGGGAAAATGATAGATGATATTTGTGAGTTAATTGAAAGGAGATTATCTTTATATGCAGAATAGAAACATACAAGATACTTTTCTAAATATTATAAGAAAATCCGGTAGTCCGGTCAATATTTTTGTTACAAATGGATTTATGATAAAGAATGCAAAAATATTAGGATATGATAATTTTGCAGTGCTTATTGAGTCAGAAGGAAAAACTATGCTTGTATATAAGCATGCTATTTCATCAATTGATGCTTTGAAAAAAGTTGAATTATTTGATGAAAATTCTAAGGAGGAATAATTGCTATGGATATATCTAATTTCGCAATAAATTTCGTTGAAAGTGCTGAAAAAGAGCTTTCAGATGTATTTAACAAAATTGATAGAAATGAATTTAATAATCAGAAAAGGGTGCTTGAAGCTTTCCAAAATGAAGGTATTGCATTGCGCCATTTCGCCCCGACAAACGGATATGGATATGACGATATTGGCAGGGATACTCTTGATAAAGTATTTGCGCATTCGCTTGAATGTGAGGATGCACTTGTAAGACCTCAGATAGTTTCAGGTACACATTCGATTTTTATCGCCCTTTCAGGACTTCTTGAGTACGGCGATACCATGCTTGCAATAACAGGCAAGCCTTATGATACACTTGAAGGCGCTATTGGTATAAACGGAGATAATTATGGTTCTCTTAAGCGTCAAGGCATTAAATATAAACAGGTTGATTTGATAAATGATAAAATCAACATTGATGATGTAATAAAAGAGCTTAAAGGAGATTCATCAATAAAGGTTGTTTATTTGCAACGTTCAAGAGGCTATTCGTGGCGAAACGCTCTTTTGCCTGAAGATATGGCGGAAGTGTTTAATGTAATAAAAAAGCAATGGAATGATAAAATAATAGTTGTAGATAATTGTTATGGCGAGTTCACTTGTGAACATGAGCCATCTTATTATGGTGCTGATATAATTATTGGCTCACTAATCAAAAATCCGGGAGGAGGAATTGCTCCGACAGGTGGTTATGTTGCAGGAAAGCATGAATATATTGAAATGATTGCACAAAAACTTACTGTTCCGGGAATCGGTAGGGAAGCAGGCTCGTACTATGGTAACTACACACCATTTTACCAGGGGTTATTCCTTGCACCTCATGTAACTGCACAGAGCCTTAAATCAGCTGCATTGTTCGCAAGAATATTTGAAAAGGCTAATATGACAACTATGCCTTCAAGTACAGCTAAAAGAAGTGATATAGTGCAGTCTTTGCGTTTTTCAAGTGCAGAAGCATTGATAGAGTTTTGCAGAAGCATACAAGCGGCATCACCAATAGATAGCTTTGTTTCCCCCGAACCATGGGATATGCCGGGGTATAGTCATCAAGTAATAATGGCAGCAGGTGCATTTGTTCAAGGCGCATCTATTGAGTTAAGCGCTGATGCACCAATAGTTGAACCATATACCGTATATGTTCAAGGAGCGCTAACCTATTCGCACGGAAAAATAGGTGCGATGGCAGCGCTCGATGCACTAATTAAATCTGGTGAAATCAATATTGACGAATTAAGCCAATAACTTTACCTGCAATCTCCACATCATCATATTTTGCATATATGGGTTCCATGTGTGAGTTTTCAGGTTGCAATCGAATACGGTCTTTTTCTCGATAAATTCTTTTTACAGTAGCAAGGTCACCATCTACCCTTGCTACTACAATATCGCCGTTTTCAAACGCAATACCCTTGCGTACAATGATAAGGTCGCCCGTATATATTCCTGCATCTATCATGCTTTCTCCATCAATCCTAAGAAGAAAAACTTCGTCAGCCGCTGCTCCATGCAACAATGACGGTGGAAGCATATATTCATCTTGAAATGTATCGTAAGCGAGCCTTGGAAAACCTGCGGCAACATCACCAACAAGCGGTACTGTATTTGATTTAGGTTGTTGATTTACAATAAAAGAACGCTGTTTGAGTGAGTTTTTTGATATAAGTCCATCATTCATAAGATTATCAATATGATACTTAACTGTAGATGTCGATTTTATATCAAGTGCTTCACAAATTTCCCTAATAGTAGGTGCATATTTGTTTTCTTTAAGAAAATTACATATGAAATCATATATTTTATTTCGTGTGTCGTTTCTTGGCATTTTATGTTACCTCCTAATTACTGATATTATTATAACACATATTAAATAAATTTCAAACATTTGTTCTTAAAATATTTAAATTAATTTAGGAGAAAGTTAATATATGAAAAAGTGTATTTTATATGATGATAAGATTTGCAATGATTGCGGAGAATGTAACAGGTGCGATCTCGACCCTAATAAGATCTGTGATAATTGTTGCAAGTGCCTTGAAATAGAAGGAAAAGAATATAGCGAATTTAATTTTACTGAATTATATAAAGAAAGTATGAATGTGAATGCCTCAAATCCGCATAAACAGTATAAAATTGAGTTCAAATTACCGAATTATTATGGCTTTGCACGAAAAGATGAACTAAAAAAGTATTCTGAAAAGATTTGTATTGAATAAGATATAAAATAAAGTGAGGCAGTACAATAATGAAGAAAAATATTTTATTGATAGTAAACCCGAAGTCAGGCAAGATGAAGTCAAAAAATGTTTTTTTTGATATAGTTGAGGGCCTTGAAAGCGATGGTTCACTTATAACGACATATATTACTAAATCAAAAGGAGATGCAACAGATATTGTTTGTAAAATCGGAAAAAACTATGATTCTATAGTTTGCTGCGGAGGCGATGGAACATTAAATGAAGTTGTAACTGGAATGCTTGAATCTGAAACAAATATTCCGCTTGGCTATATTCCTGCAGGAACAACAAATGATTTTGCAACAACTATGAATATACCGAAGGATATAAATCAAGCTATTGATAAAATTGTAACAGGGACGCCTAAGGCAATAGATATCGGAATGATGGGGGATGACAGATATTTTACATATATTGCTTCATTTGGTGCATTTACAGAAGCATCCTACAATGCTCCACAACAAGTAAAAAATGTTATCGGAAACCTTGCCTATATCCTTGAAGGGATAAAAGATATTGCAAATATAAGATCATATAATATGACCGTAAAATATGATGATAAAGAAATAACTGATGAATTTATTTTCGGAGCAGTCAGTAATTCAACATCAATAGGTGGATTGGTAAAGCTTAACGATGAATATGTAGATTTAAGCGATGGCGTTTTTGAAGTTATGTTGATTAAAAATCCCAAAACAATAATTGATCTCCATAAAATTATTTCTTCACTATTATATTCAAAATTCGATAATGACCTAATTAGCTTTTTCCCAGCTAAAGAGATAGAATTTATTATGGAAAAGCCTGAATCATGGACAATAGATGGAGAATTTGCTCAAGGTGATGATGTTGTAAAGGTAAAAAACATACATAATGCTATAAAGTTAATTATATAAAAATAACGCCGGTGCAATGTAAAAATGCACATCGGCGTTTTATTTTAATTAAAATGCAAATTTATTGATCCGTTTACTGATTCGGCACGAATAGTGTTTGAAGCTTCAGAACGGCTTGAATATTCTTTCCTAAATGATTCAGAATCAACATTTATTGCACCGTGAATGTTTTGAAGTAAAATATCATAGTTTTCCTTTTTTAAAACGAGATTGCAATTTATCGAACCATTTACTGTTTCAAATTCATTTTTGCCATTTAAGTTACCCGAAACATATATTGCTCCATTTACAACTTTACAATGAAGATTTTTACTTTCGACATTTTCAAGGAATATTCCGCCATTTACACTTTCAAAGCTACCATTGTTAAATTGTAATTCGGAAGCTTTTATTCCTCCATTAACAGTTTCTGCTTTTATATTTTCTATGAAACTTTCACGCTTAATATAAATCTTAATCTGTGCTTGCTTAATTTTAGCAAATCCAAATATATGAATGGGATTTGTCTTTACTTGTTCGATTACTATCTTTTCATCTGTTATATTATAACTAATGCTGTTATCGTTTGGTGAAGCTTCGATAACAACTTCAATTTTATCAGATGGAATAATATATACGTTAGCATTTATTACGTCAATAATTAACTCATTAAGTTTGCTGTTTGTTATATCAGAGTTATTAATAACTCCATCTATTATTTCTTTAGCAATTGAATGAACGTTGTTAAGCTCATCAGGTATAACGTCATCATCACCAATACCAGCATCCATAAAGTATTCTGAATAAAATCGTAACGCATTTTCACGTTCTGATGCGTCACGAATAACATTGAGTTCTTTTTCAAGAATGCTCATAAACTCCTTCTTTTTCATTACTTATGTCCTCCTGTCATTATGTTATCAATATTATCTTTGAAACTACACCATTCGTGCCAATATTCTTCATGCTTTGAAAGCCCTAATTTTGTTATTCTATAATATCGTCTTAACCTACCCGAATATAGAACATCGTATGTTTCAAGAAATCCATCTTTTTGTAATCTCCTCAAAATAGGATAAAAAGTCGATTCTGAAACATCAAATGCTTCTTTCATTCTTTGTGTAAGCGTATATCCATATACATCTTCATTTTTAACTATCGCGAGCACGCACGCTTCAAGCAAAGCAGAACCTACCTGAAATGCCATATTATCACCTCTTTTATAATATTATATTTAATATAATATTGCTTGTCAAGCGATATATTAAATTTTATTATATATTTTCAAATTGTTAGTAATATGGTACAATATAAGTGCAGTTTTTATTTTAACGAAAGGAAAATATCTTATTATGGCGAAGATAGTTGCAATTGAAGGCATAGATGGCAGTGGAAAATCAGTGCAGGTTCAGCTTTTAAAACAAAGGCTTGAAGTATTAGGTGTTAGGGTTGGAACAAGGGATTATCCTGCATATAAAAGCTTTTTTGGTCGTGAAGTAGGTTCTTTGCTTTCAGGTGAAAATGAGATTAATGCAAACATTCTCGATGGAAAAAGTATGGCTTTATGGTTTGCACTTGATAGATGGGATGATTTAAAGGAATATAAATTTGAAGATTATGACGTTGTTCTGATGAACAGATATGTTTTATCTAATCAAGTTTATCAGAGCATAAGGGAATTTCCAAATGGCGAGGACGATTTGTTTGATTGGATAGCCGAACTTGAATTTAATAAACTTGGTATTCCTAAATATGATATAAATTTTGTGCTTGATGTTGAAATGAAGCAGGCAGGCGATAATGTTGATAAAAAAGGTTCACGTGAGTATGTTGGAGGTAAACGCCGTGATGTTTATGAAACGAGCGAAAATATTCAGGCTGATGCACGAATGAAATATCTTGAATTTGCAAATAAATATGATAATATAATATTGGTTCCATGTATGGACGGAAATAAAATGAAAAATATGGACGATATTGTAGATACATTGGTACAGGAATTAAAAAATAAAAAAATAATATAATAAA
>CADBRR010000009.1 GCA_902797145.1 uncultured Eubacteriales bacterium
GCCACCGGGGCAAATTGCCTTGGTGGCTCGTAAGGGTTATATGGATATGAAGAAAAATCTGGTTTTAATACTTTCAAGCATTGTTTTAATATCAACTCTCGTTGGCTGTAACAATGTAGATCCTAATGTAAAAAATACTGCGGATCCGAATAATACATATAATGTAATTATTGATGAAAACAATGAAACGAATAACACTATCACAAGCGCACCCGATGTTATTACTGAACATCAGGTTTATAGCGGTGGCGAAAGCGGTGATGTTGAAGTTGGTGGAATCAAGGTTAATATTGATGACTATGCTCTCAGGAGCTATGAACTTTCGTTTTTACTTGCTCAGGGTAATTTTGATGATGTACACAAAATACCTACAGATGGTATTGTTCAGTATGCATTTTGTCACCTATTCTTTGAAAATTTATATCAAATGCCTGATGTTGGAGTTTTGTATCGCGAAGCTACAAATGAGCAGCTTATGCGTGTAGTAAAAGACCACTTTGGTGTTGATGATATAGATTTAATGCAGTCTAACCTATACACAAGGGGAAGAGAAAAATTTGAAATGTGGCAGCCAAATTATGGTACAGACATTTACTATAATATCGACAAATACGAAGTAAATGGTAATGAACTTAAACTGACAACAACATTTTATAATGATAAGGATAAAACGAATATAAAAGGCGTAACGGTTATGACTGTTACGGTAGCCGATGGTTTGTCATATATAAGTTCGCTTAGTTCAGATTATAATAGATAAATGGTATGGAAAAGAGTATTACACAGCTTGAAAATGAAAATGAAAAACTGATATCTGCTTTAAAGCAGGTATCCGCTCATATGGAAGAAATAAACAAGATACTCGAAAGCGTATCTGACCTTATTTCTTCCGATGATGATAATAAAGCGGTAACCGATGATGATGTTAAGAAGCTTTTAAAAAAATATTCCAAAATTAATAGTCATTAGGTATAACTTATGTCGAAGAAGAATGTAGAAAAAAGTAAAAAAATGATAAATGAAAATAAACGTCTTATCCCATTATTGGGCGTTTCGTTTATCATTTTTTTAGTGGTTTTATCATTTTATTTAATATTTAATTATATTTCAACAGGTTTAAGTAATGATAAGCTTGTTACAGGATGGGAGTATCAGTATTCAAAGAATGGTGAATTTGAATTAAACGCTGATATGCGCACATACACGCAACAAAGTCCGATTTTAACCGAGAAGGATGTCGTTAAAGATTATCTATATCTTTCAAAAAGAATAGAAGCATCTGATAATGATAGATATCTCACAATTATCACCGACCATTCACCGATTAAAATTATTTTAAACGGTGTTGAAATTTACAATAATCATTATGAAGATGGAAGATATACTGGAAACTGCTATAATGCAATAGAACTAACTGGTAATGGCCATGAACACAATGTAGAAGTGTATATGAAAATTCCATTATCTGTTCAATTTGAAGCACGATTAAAAGAAATATCAGAAAATGAAATTGTTGCTTCATTTAATCCATCAGGTAGTTTTTTTGCCTGCGTTGGATTTGCAATCGTTGGTATCATTTTAGCAATAGTTTCTGTTGTTTTATGTATAAAATATAAAAAAATATTGTGGACATTGAACATTGCGTTATTCGTTGCCTATACGAGTATTGCGGAAGCAGTATATTACTTTTCGTATGCAACTTATTTGTTCAATGCAAGTATATGGTTCAATATTTCGATAGGTTTAATGTTTTGTTCATTCTTTATCGGAATATGCACACATATGAGGTTCTTCGCAAAGAAACTTAAACAGATGTTTTTATCTGTTTTTATAGGTTTGATTTTTGTAGCAGCAGTATCATTTTCACCTACTATATTGATTTTAAAAATTGTTGTAGGTGTTATGTGCATAGTAGCGATTTCATTGGAAATATATTTATTAAACAAAATGACTGAATCGCTTAAAAGAAGAACTCAATATGCTCAAGCAATGAGTACTAATATTATTCTTACAATTATAAATATTATCTTTATATATATAATGTTTATTGCAAGGATAAGGGGCGTATTTGAATACTCAATAATGAGTTCAATGGTGCTTTCGTCACTTATTTCAGAATATATAGCCTATTCAAGGCATAGCTACGCAAGAAAAAATCAGCAGTTACAGTTGCAGAGCAGTATATATGGCGATAGTGTCGATAGCCTCTCGATACTTATTAAAAATATATTGAAATGTAAATCTGAAATAGAATTGATAAAGAATGCCGGAAATGAAGTTTCAAAGCTTATTAAGATGTTTAACAATGTTGAAAACGATATCAATTATTGTGTTGCTGTTAAAAATGGTGAAGTATATAATGAGGTTGTAAATAGAAATGTTGTAAACTGCAATTATGAACTAATAGAGAAAAACTATTTATTACATTCTAAAAAATGTATTTTCTCTGAGACATATTTTGAATATATTTTGCTTAAAGGTAATGAAGTATATGCTATAATGCACTTTGATGGTGTAAAAAATGGAATTTCTCCGTTTTTTGCAAGCATGATAGAATCTGCATATTGTAGCATCGAAATTGCATTTGAAAAAATGATATTGCGTTTTGACAATAGTGAACTCGGAAATATAATTTTTGAACAATTAGCTGAAACGGCTGAACTTAGCGATGGTGGCTCGCTTGATCATCTTAATAGTATAAGTAAGATTACTTATATATTATGTAAACAATTAGGTTTTGATGAAGATAAATGCGTTTTGATAAGAGATGCATCTAAGCTTCACGATCTTGGAAAGATTGCTATTCCTAAGAGCATTATAGATAAAGAAGGTAAGTTGAGCAAAGAAGAAAACATTATCATGCGCAACCATACAAAATTCGGTTATGTAATCCTTTCTGCATATGAAAACGATAAGTTCCTTGCTGTGGCTGCTGAAATTGCAAAATATCATCATGAAAGCTTTGATGGTAACGGATATAATATGCTCAAAGGTACTGATATTCCGTTAAGTGCGAGGATTGTTACTGTTTGCGATGTCTTTGATGCACTTACATCAAAACGTTCATATAAAGAAGCATGGAGCTTTGATGATGCAGTAAACTATATCAATGAAAATTCAGGTATTATGTTTGATCCTGAAATTGTTTCGGCGTTCAATCAATGTTTGCCCGATATAAAGCAAATAAAAGAAAATAAATAATTTTAGCAGGTAGAAATATGAGTGAGAATGAAACAAAAAATCAAGTAGACAATGAAAGCAAAGAAAATAACCATAAAGAATTTTTATCAAAGGCTTTCGGACACGTAAAGAAGATAAAAAAAGCTAAATGGTATCATATCCTTGCAGGATTGGTTTTTGCGCTAGTTATAGCAGCATTTGCCGGATGGCATTTATCTCCTAAACGTATAATGAGGGTTGCTGTTCTTGATAAAACGATTTTATCTTATGCAGATGATAATGGTATAATAAAAGAAACTGCATATAGAAAGCATCAGGGACTTTTTTGGATACTTGAACAGCAACGTTATGTAAAAGATAATGGAGATTTTTATGACTTTACAAAAGATTATTATGGACCTATGCTTGATGATGATGGTGCATTTTCAGAAAGAGTATCACTTAAAGATATTAAGCAAGTTCCTGATTTGATGTATGTTGCTGACGCATATGGAGTTGTAAATGATACATATGGTTACTTTGACGGAAGTGACCCTGAAAGTAACGGAATTAGTGCTGATGATATGTCGGTAATTTCCTATGCATACGAGAGTGGTGCTACTGTAGTTACTGAAATGACTTTGTTTAGTTCTAATTTATCGGAATCGACACATTCTCAGTTTGTTTCTTTATGTGGCGTTACACCTACAAAATGGGTTGGTAGGTATATATTTGATTTACAAGATTTTACAGATGTACCTGACTGGGCACCACCAATGTATGAACAGCAAGAAGGTGTAGAATGGAGATTTAATGGACCAGGCGTTTTGCTCGTTTCATCTGAAAATAAAATAATTATTCTTGAGCAAAATACCGACTTTAATTCAAAAAATCTTTTGCAAATTTATTTGAACGAAGAATACAAAAATGAGTTTTCTGGTTGTACAAAGAGTAACTTCTATAATTGGTTTGAACTCGTTGAACCCAACTTCGGAACTGAAGTGATTGCAACTTTTGAGTTTGATCTCAATGCAACAGGAATGGAAAAGATTAAAGAAGTATCCAATACACCGAGATTTACTGCAATTACTCGGAAAATTCAAGAAGATCATGCGCCTGTATACTATTTTGCTGGTGATTTCAATGATTATACTTCAGGTTCTAAATATGGTAGATTCTTGTTTGCAAATCAATTTTTTAAATTTCTATCATATGATAGACAAGGCGATATAACAAACTTCTTTTGGAATTTTTATGATCCATTCATCAGGCATATACTTGATAATACTCGTACACATGAGTTTATAGAAGCTGAAGCTGTTGAGCATGGTGAAATCTCAAGAATTCTTGATGGTACATTTGAAGTGTATGAAAATGAAAGATGGAAAAATATCTCTGTTAAAGCAATAGCAATAAATGCCATTGAACCAGGAAAAAATCAATTTTGCCGTGATATTTCATATTACGAAAAAATATTTGAATATGCAAAACAATTAGGCGTTAATTGCATTGTTGCGAAATCGTTGTTACCTCCTGAGTTTTATTCGGCATTATCACAGTATAACAGAATAGCAGATAATGAAAAAATATATGTATTACAAACCATATCTGCTCCCGAAGGACTTGCGGTAGAATCCTATTTGTCAGAATCTGGCATTGAACAGTGGAAAAACAATATAGAAACTACTATAAAAGCTGTTCATGGCGATGGTGTGGCAACTACATCAATGTTAAATGCAGCCGCATATTTTACAGATGCATCTGGATATTTGATTGGCATAACAATTGATCCTGACCTTAATTCTGAAAATATGGACAAACTCTATTCTGCATTATCTACTTACTCATTTACGAGCAAGTACACAGAAAGTTCAAAGGGAGTAAAGAGTTTTGCAGCATTCTTATATGATACTGCCCAGAATTGTTCATACAATGAATATGGATATTATACTCCGGTTGCGATAAAAACCGATATGGTTATGATTGATGGAACAAGCTTTGCAAACGAAACTAATACATATAATTTAGATAAGCTTGTAATAAGTGATTTTGCAGAATACTATTTCAATGATATTGACTTTAATGGTGAAGTAATAGTAAAATCAATAGAGAAAACTTACCCGCAGGAGTCAGCATTGCCTGAAGAGACTCCGGAAGAAGGTTCAGAGCCAATTGAACCAACGGAAGAACCAATCGTATCTGATAATCCAACCGAGAGCGTAGATCCGAGCGATATTGACCCTACTGAATCAGTCGACCCTACGGAGTCTGTAGAACCCACTATACCTCCGGGACCTGATTATGATAACGATGATTACGATATGCACGAGTTTACAGATGCAGATTTCAGCAAGTATTATAACACGTGCAATGAATTGTTTAATGAAATAAAGAAAATTGTTCCATTATATATGATTTCAGGAATATCGTATTCAAATGTGAATTCAATATATGAAAAAAAGGCTGTTACAGAAGTTGAGCAAGGCAATATGATAGTAACAATGCTCAGTGCAGCTGATGATGCAGGAGTACTCGGAACGAGTGTTTATGATTTAAATGATTGCTGGTCTGATATTGCAGATGATATGTATAAGTTTACTTCACCTGCTTCAAACAGTTATATGTGGCACAATACTTGTGACGAAAAGCAAACAACTGGTGTTATAGCTTTTGAGGGAAATATACCTAATAAAGCAGGGCTTATGCTTTCAGATGACGATAGAATGCAGCGAACACTGATGTATTCAAGCGAAGATTACCTTTATATAACATTGCAATTGTTGACTGAAATAGATTATAATACAGAAGCACTGTTTGTTGGAATTGATACATACCAGAGAAATGATGGTGAATATTATTATTCTTCAAAGTTTACTCCAAATTCATTGTCGGGAATGGAATATGTATTGAGCTTTGAAAACAAACAAAAAGCAAAGTTGTATGTAATTCCTTCATACAATAGATCTAAAGGAACGGCATACAGTCGTGAGAGTTATACTGGTAAATATGATCTTGTTTCAAATCTCAAGTATGGCGGATTCAATTCTTCGGATAATCAGTTTTATCAAACTGGTACTACAATATATATTCGTATTCCATGGACATGGCTTAATGTAGCAGATCCATCGAAAAAACTTGTAGTAAACGATAAAAATCTTGAAGGGGATCAAGCAAAGACCGTATCAACAAATGGTGTACTTGTTTCTATTATGATTGGTGATTGGAGTACGAGGGATTTGCTCTATGCTTTCCCTGTTGACAAGCACGATCCAGGATACAAAGTATTTAAGTGGAATGCTTATGAGAGTGTTTCGTATTCAATGAGGGAAAAGGATAGTTTTACAATTTTGAAAAAATATTATTTCCGCAACAGGGGTGAAGATTAAGTTTGGAATATGCACTTTTAGGTATTATTGGAATTCTTTTATGCCTTTTAGTAATTGGAATAGAATATATAATTCATTACAAGATGGCAGAGAAAGATGACAATAAAGAAAATGAATTTAATACAACCTGCCATAAAATGGAAATTTGGGTAGAGGGCATACTTTATGCCCCTACCGAACAATGTAGAATCAATGAGATTCAGTCACTTGCAGAAACTATTGGCAATAGCGCTGAAAAATACGAGCTTTTTATGGCAGCACTGAACAAAATTAAGGAAAATTATATTCAAGCAGAATCTTCAACAAAACCAATAGATGATTTGATTGAACAAGTTGACAGCATTGTTGATCCTATAAAAATTTATTCAGAAATGCTTGATAGCGATGATGTGTATCATATAAGTTATGCGTGCAGATGTCTTGCTGATCACAATGCAATTGAATATAAAGATAAAATAAAAGAATTATCTGAAAATGAAGATCCTAATCTTGCATATAATGCTTCTATGGCACTTGCACACTTTGGTGACACTCAAAGTGTAGCTAATTATATACATAGAATTGAAAATAATAAAACAATATCGTTTAGACTTGTAAATGAGTTCTTTGAGAATTTTACTGGCGATAGAGCAGAACTTGCAGAAATGCTATTTAAAAATTCAAACAAGTATATGCGAAATACCATAATTAAATCAATCGCACAATATAAGATAGAAAGATTTATTCCAATGTATCTTGAAGGAGCAAGTGGCGATGATTTAGAATTTAAAAACTCTTGTATTGTAGCCTTGGGATTTTTCGGACTACCTGAATATGAACAACTATTTCAAATAGCAGCACAAGATCAATATTGGGTTTTAAGAGTATCAGCAATTAAGGGATTGGCTAAAATTGGCACTCATACTGCGCTTGAAACTGTAAAAAATGCTTTAAATGATAAAGAATGGTGGGTCAGGAATACAGCTGCAGATGCAATGCTGAGTATGGATATATCAGCGAAAGATATTGAAGATATACTTGGTGGTTATGATAGATTTGCTTCAGACGCTATTAAAAACCTGTTGTATAGAAAAATCGATATGAAATCCGATTAAAATAAAAAAGATAGAAGGGAGAGCAAGTGTATGAATTTTTTGAATATAGTAAGAGATTTTATCGTTGTATTTAACTATTTCTGTATGGCTTTTACTATTACGCTTAGCATTATTTATGTGCTTCAAATGTTCATATCATTTGCAAACGTAAAAAAAGATTATAAAAAGCAGTTTTCAAATGATTTTATCAGGTATTCGCAGAGTGATAACCTAATGCCAATATCACTTATTGTTCCGGCTTATAATGAGGAAGCTAATATAGTACAGAATATTCATTCTCTTATGAAAATAAATTATCCTCAGTATGAAATAATAGTAGTAAATGATGGATCAAAGGATAGGACACCTGAGCTTGTAATCAACGCATTTGAAATGTATAAAATTGAGACTTCAATAAGGTATCAGATTCCTACACAAAAAATAAGAGGTATATATTATAGCCGAAAATATCCCAAACTACTTTTTGTTGACAAAGATAACGGAGGAAAATCTGATGCGCTTAATGCTGGAGTCAACATATCAAAATATCCGCTATTCACTTGTCTTGATGCAGATTCTCGACTTGAAAAAGATGCTTTGCTGAAATTAGGTATCGAATTTATAAAAGATACAAGAATAGTTGTTGCTGGTGGTATAGTTAGAATTGCAAACGGTTCCAAGATAGTAGATGGTGAATTTCAAGGTTTTAGTATGCCTAAAAAGCTCGTTGAAAGATTCCAAATAGTAGAGTACTATCGCTCGTTCCTTGCAGGGAGAGTATTCTGGGCGAAAACAAATTCATTATTGATAGTTTCCGGAGCATTCGGATTGTTCAGAAAACAGACAGTAATTGATGTTGGCGGATATAAAACTAATACTATTGGCGAAGATATGGAGATTGTTGTACGAATCCATAAAATGATGCACAAGAATAAAAGAAAATATCGTGTTGTGTTTAACGAATCTTCAGTATGCTGGACACAGGGACCAATGTCTATGAAAGATATCAGAAGCCAAAGAAGACGTTGGCAAATTGGTTTGCTCGATACACTGATTTCGCATCGTGATATGCTACTTAATCCTCGATACGGATTTGTAGGATTACTTGCTATTCCTTATAACTGGATATTTGAGCTTATAGGTGCTTTGGTAGAAGCAATAGGATATGTTCTTATACCATTTACTTTGATGATGGGCGAACTAAATATGTTTTTCTTTATTACATATTTTATGCTTGCCGTAATGTTAGGAGTAATTCTGTCGGAAGGCAGCCTTATTCTTGAACAACATACACATAGGCATGCTATGTCTGCGAAACAGAGTTTACAGATTTCAATCTATGCAATTCTTGAAAACTTTGGATATAGGCAGATGATTACTCTTTTCCGTGTTGAAGGAATATTCAAATACAGAAAGCTCAGAAGAACATGGGGCGAAATCAAGCGAAAGGAATTTGAACAATAATGAAAAAATTATTTACCACAGTTATATTTACGCTTGTTTGTCTGTTTATACTTGCACAAACTGGTGTCCTTGCGCCATTTGGCATTAAACAGGTATCTTTGTTTACAAGAAAAAAGGATGAAGATGATATCAAAAATGTGAACGAAGCTTATATGGATATGGAAAAAGACGTAAGCTATCGTTTTAAATCAGAAGGCGAATATTTTTCTATTTATAAAAATGGTGAATGGAAAGAGCTGTTTGTATGTGGCGTAAATATAGGTGCAACAGAACCTGCTCTATTTCCTGGTGATTTGACAATTTCATATGAAACATATTATAGATGGTTTGGATATATAAGCAGTATGAATTGCAACTGCGTACGAGTATATACTACAATGTGTCCTCAATTTTATCTTGCATTAAGCGATTTTAATGCACAGGCTGAAAATCCAATTTATCTGTTTCAGGGTATTTGGGTAAACGAAGAAGATATTGAGAGCCTTGGTGATGTTTATGCTGAAAACGAAAAAATATTGTCTGAATTTAAGCATGATGCGCTTACTCTTGTAGATGTAATACATGGAAATGCAAATATTCCAGCAAGTCCAGGTAAAGCATCAGGTACATACAGGAGCGATGTTTCAAGTTGGCTTATAGGCTGGATTATAGGAATTGAATGGGATCCTAATCTTGTAATCAATTCAAACGAACAGCATCCTGATATGAGAGATCATGATGGACATTACTTATATACACAGGGTGCAACTCCATTTGAGGCGTTTTTATGTAGAGTAGGCGATGCTATGATAGAACATGAAAGTGAACAATATCATTTTCAAACACCACTCGCTTTTACAAATTGGATAACAACAGACCCGCTTAGCCATCCTAATGAACCACACTATGATGAGGATAAAGCAACAGTTAATACCGAAAACGTAAAATCGAGAAATTTCGGTCCGGGAATGTTTGCATCATATCATATTTATCCTTACTATCCTGATAGTCTTAATTACCAGCTTGATTATCTTTCAAATATTGATGAAGATGGTAAAATTGATACTTACACTGCTTATCTCAAGGATTTAAAGCTTGTACATACTATGCCTATATTGGTTGCAGAATTTGGCATTCCTACATCACGAGGTATGGGGCATGAAAGCGTAATGGGCTATAATCAGGGTAGAGTCGATGAAAATATGCAAGGTTCTATGCTTATTGATATGTTTGAATCAATTTATCAGAATGGTTATGCTGGAGGAATTGTATTCACATGGCAAGATGAATGGTTTAAGCGAACATGGAATAATGTTATGTTCGATATTGCCGACAGAAGACCTTTTTGGACAAATATTCAAACTACAGAACAGTGCTTTGGTCTTTTAGCATTTGATCCAGGCGTACGAAAGAGCATTTGTTATGTTGATGGAGATATTTCAGAATGGGAAAGCCTTTCACCTATATGCGAAACTTCGCAGGGCAAGCTGTACGTTCAAAGCGATGAACGATATGTATATATAATGGTTAAAGGTGATAATTACGATATTAATAATGATACATTGTTCATTCCAATTGATACAATTTCAGGGCAAGGAAATACTTCTGCTCCGGAGTATGGATTAACATTTGACAATGGTGTAGATTTCTTGATAAAGATTCATGGTTCGGGCGATTCTCATATATATGTTGACAGATATTATGATGCTTTTTATTATCATTTTATCGAATCAAGAATTTTATCAGATTTTCCTTTAGAAGATAATGTTGATGTGAAAAACAGTGGTGTTTTCAATAATATGCGAATGTGTTATGGTTATCATCTTACTGTAAAAGGAACAAATGAAGAAGTTCCTGATAAAGTATATGAAACCGGCAAGCTTCTTTATGGAAATGGTAATCCTGAGCTTGAAAACTATGCTTCTCTTTCAGATTTTTGTTTCGGTTATGGATGCGTTGAAATTAGAATACCTTGGCAGTTGTTAAATGTTATGGATCCGTCATCACGTCAGCAAATAGGTGATTTTAGAGAGGAACAGGTTATTACTGCTCAAGACTATGAATATTTCAATTTCGGTTTTGCATATGAATCTAATAACACTAATATGAATATACAGATTAATGGTGTATATTCATATACTTCGTGGAATATGCCTAAATGGCACGAACGATTAAAACCAGCCTACTATGAACTTCAGGATTACCTTGCAAAATATAATACTGATTTAAGAAATGGAAAATGATATGAAAAAGACTTTATCCATAGTTATAACCATTATGATACTAATGTCAATATGTGGATGTAGTGATAAGCAATTAAAAAGCGAATATCCACATATTGATAAAACAATTAATTTAGATTTTAAACCAAATTCAACAATATCTTTTTATGCATCCGATAATGGTTATTTTTATAAGGGAACGGAACAGGATGATAAATATGAACTTTTCTATATAAAAGGCGTGAATATCGGATTAACGCAGGCAAAAACGTCCGCAGAGTATTGCGAAATATCATACGATACTTTTGTAGAATGGTTTGATATGATATCGGATATGGGTGCAAATACAGTTAGAGTTTTTACAGCAATGAATCCAGAATTTTATCGAGCATTATATGATTACAACATTTCGAATCCTAAAAAACAAATATTTTTTATTCAGGGAATCTGGTTTCCTGAGAATATGATGTATTCATATAATGATGCGTTTGATGAGGACATGATGATAATTAACGCGTTTGAGAAATCATCAAAGGAAATTGTAGACATAGTTCATGGTTCGAGCAACTATACGAGATATGGGCACTATTATCCCGCAATATATGATAAAGATGTATCAAAATATCTTGTTGGATACATACTTGGACTTGAATATCCTTCTGAATTTGTTTCAAATACAAACGAAAATCACAGAAATGAAAGCAACTATGATGGAGAATATTTAAAAACTACGGACAATTCAACTGCTTTTGAATCGTTTTTATGTAGAATAGGGGATAATCTTATTAAATATGAGACAGAACATTTTGAATGTCAAACTCCAATTTCTTTTTTAAATTGGCAACCACTTGATGTTTTATCACATTCATCTGAACCTTACCACGATGAATGCGATTCTGTTCAAATTAATACTGAAAATATTGTTGGAAAATCAGAGTATTTTCCGGGACTATTCGCTGCGTTTGATGTATATCCATATTATCCTGAATTTATGAATCATCAAAAAGAATATGTGGAAGCAGATGATAATTTCAAAGCTTATCTTGAAGATTTAAAGAAACAGTATTCAGTTCCATTGCTGATTGCTGAATATGGAGTACCATCATCAAGAAATATGGCACACAGCGGAATAAATGGTTATAATCAGGGATATCTAACTGAGGATGAACAAGGTGCTTTAAATGCTTTGATGACGGATTCTATAGCACGCTCAGGTTGCTGCGGTGGATTGCTGTTTGAGTGGCAAGATGAATGGTTCAAACGTACATGGAATGTTGTAAATTACTATTCAGAAGATTCTGTAAGAACGCATAATATGGCATCGGCAGAACAAAGCTATGGTCTGCTTTCATATTATTATTCTGAAATTTATCCTGATGGTGACACTTCTGAATGGAATGAAGAAATGGGAATTGGTGAATCGAGAATTTGCGTAAAATACGATTCTGACTATATGAATATGCTGATTACCCTTCCTGACAATTTTGATTTTGAAAATGATGTGTATTATATTCCAATTTCAATAACAGAGCAGGGGAGTAGTTATATTAATAATACTGATATAACCTTTAGTACTCCTGTTGATTATATTCTGATTATTAATGGGAAATCAAATACAAGAATATTATGTGATGCTTATAACGATGTTTTTTATTACAAATATGCTGTTTTAAGAGGAGTTTTCGAAAACGATAAAAAAGTTATGTTTTCAAAAAATAGTGGTTTGTATAATAAAATATACACTTATATATCCAATGAAATGTATCTTCCTGACGAAGACTTAACTATTGAACCGCAATATATTGAAACAGGTATTATGAAATATGGTGATGCAAATCCAACTCATGAAGATTTTGATTCACTTGCAGACTTTTGCCTATGCGGAAATAAAATTGAAATAAGAATTCCTTATTATCTCATTGGTATTATGAATGCAAAAACAGCAGACTGCATTGCTCCATTAACAGGCGATGAAATAGAATTCCAAAAGTTCTATCATATTTATGTGGGTTCGGGTGTTGGTGGTAATATTACACTTTACGATACAGGTTTTAAGCCTACAATAAATGATAATTTAAAATGCAGAATGAAAAAATCATATTCCTATGTCAAGGAAGCATTTGAAAAGATAGAATTATCTGATAATAAATAAAAATAGGCATTGGCGTGCGATGCCTATTTTTTATTTCTAATTATAGAATACATAACTTGAACCACCATGTTTCTTTGCACGATACAACGCTGAATCAGCATTAGTATAAAGTTCTGAAACATTGTCTTTATTATTTCCATATGCAATTCCTATACTAAGTGAAAAAGCAGGCAAAGTATTATCAAATCCTTTAAGATCTTTATATAAGTGTTTTAAATGTTCTTTTAAGGCATCACATTGTTTTTCGGATACATTATTAAATACTACAGCGAATTCATCGCCACCTATTCTACAAATATAATCACAATCGCTAAATGTTTTTTTTAATAATGCAGCAATACTTTTCAAAACTCTGTCACCAGTTTCATGACCATATGTATCATTTATAATTTTAAAATTATCAGCATCAATAACAAGCATTGCAGCATTTGTGTTTAAACTCTTATTTATCTTATCGAAAACACCACGATTGCTTAGTCCGGTCAACGGATCATGTTCAGCTTCATACGAAAGCTCATTCTGCTTATTAACGTTCTCATCAAACATATTGTTATAATTTACAGCAAGAATCTGCATTTCAAGAGCTCCTTCGACCGGTATTTTTTCATGCCTTTTTATACTGCCCACAAATCGCTCAACCGGATAAATTATATAATACGACGTTATGAGAACAACAATTACGATTATTAATAATAACAATATATTTGTAATTTGTTGATATCTAAACAATAACAGCATATCAGATTCATTTTTTGATTGAATTTCCTGTAACTCTGATGAAGTAGTGTTAAAGCATTCTGAAATATTTTGATTTAAAATTTTCTCATACTTGACATATTCATCTCCAAATAATAAATCCTTTGCTAATTCAGTTTTTTCATCATCAGATATATACTTATCTGAAATATTAATTTTAACACTTTCAAATTCAGTATTTGAAATATAACTTTCAAGTTTATTTGCATTTATCACTAATACAATAGCATAAGACTCGATTTTATCAAGTTTTTCAGCAGCATCGCTAGCATCTTTAATATATTTTAATGTTTCATCATTATCAAGATAACGATATAAAGATTTGATTGCAGCCCCCCTATTCATAGCGTTACTTGTATTGTCTATATAATTATTTAAATAATTAAGTTCTGATGTAACTGCAAAAGAACGCGCTTCTCTCGTTAAAGCATCAGAATGAACTTCAAATTCAGTTATTGTTTTCTGAAATAACATATACTGGTTCATATTTTCGTGATCTGCATTCAAATACGCTGTTGCACCAGATGAAGTTACAAGAAGCACAAAAGATATCATACATCCCAATATAACCATTGTTATGTTAAAAGAGCGAAGCTTCATGTTATATTTTCTTATACGCTCAGCTTTTACTCTCATATAAAGTTTCTCCCTTTTATTTATTAAATGATTTTAAGTGTACCATTTCCTAAAAAATTATTATAACTTATTTTAAATTAAAAGTCAAATAATATATAAATTAAAATAATACTGATGAGTTGTATTATTAAAATTAATATGTTAAAATTGATAAAAAGTAAGTGAGAGGAACATTTTATGAGTAATATAAATATAGCTATTGATGGTCCTGCTGGAGCAGGTAAAAGTACTATTGCAAAAGCAATTGCTCAAAAACTTGATATGATTTATCTTGATACGGGAGCGATGTATAGAGGTATTGCATACAAGGCAATAAAAAACAAAATTTCGCCTACAGATGAGAATAAAGTTTTGCCAATGCTTGAAAATACTGAGCTTAGAATTAAATATGATGAAGATGGTCAACACGTATTAGTAGATGATGAAGATGTAACTTTATTTATAAGAACTCCGGAAATATCAAGAGGTGCTTCTGATATTTCTGCAATACCTGCTGTAAGAGATAAACTTGTTGAAGTACAAAGGGAAATTGCTGCAAATAACAATGTAATTATGGATGGTCGCGATATTGGTTCATATGTCTTACCTAACGCAAACTATAAATTTTATGTTACAGCAAAGCCTGAAGAAAGAGCAAGGCGTAGATTCAATGAGTTAAAGGAAAAAGAAACATTGGGGAATAAAACATTGCATGATATTCTTGAAGATATTATTACACGTGATAAAAATGACAGCACCAGAGCTTTTGCGCCATTAAAAAAAGTAGATGATGCAATTGAAATAGATACAACAGAAATGACAATAGCTGAATCTATTCAATCTGTTATCAATATTGTTAAAAAAGCTTAATGAAGGGTAGGCAATATATGCTTTATTACATTTGCAAAATACTCGTAGCACCGTTTTTATATATCTATTGGAGACCAAAGACATATAATAAACATAATCTAAAAGTGAAGGGAAAAGCAATTATAGTTGCAAACCATCAAAACCTTGCCGACCCTATTATGATTGGTGTTATTTCAGTTAGACCTATTCATTTTATGGCAAAACAAGATTTATTCAAGAATAAAATAGTTGCGCTTGCAATGAAATCTTTTCTTGCTTTTCCCGTAAATAGGAAAAACGCAGATTTGAAGTCTATTAAAAAGGCTAAAGAGGTTCTTGATAGCGGTAAAATTTTTGGAATTTTTCCTGAGGGTAAACGATCAGCAACAACATATATGGACGAATTTGAAAAAGGTGCTGCATTTCTTGCTGCAAGATCATTGGCTCCCATAATTCCAATATACATAAGCCCTGAAAGTTTCTTTAATCATAAGGTAAAGATAAATGTTGGTAAACATATAGATATCGAGGAAATGTCTAAAAACTTGCCTAAATCAGAGTTGGTTGATGCAATAAATGAAAGAATACTTGATTCAATGTATGAGTTGAAAAAGGACCTTGAAACATATGAAAGGTAAATAAATGGAAATAATAAAAGCTGAACATTCTGGATTTTGTTTTGGAGTTAAAAATGCTGTTAAAGCGGCTGAAGATGCTGTAGAACGTGAAGGTAGAATTTTTACACTTGGCGAACTAACACATAATGAAGATGTTATAGCATATTTACGCAATAAAAATATAATAGATATAGAAAGTGTTGATGATGAAAGAATATCAAGTGGCGATACAATTGTAATCCGTTCACATGGAGTGCCGATTGATATTTATTCAAAATGTACAGATAAAGGATTAAATGTTATAGATGCAACTTGTCCTTTTGTAAAAAAAATAAGCGATATAGTTTTCAGGCGATATAATGATGGTTATTCAATAATAATTGTAGGTGAAAGGAATCATCCCGAAGTCATAGGAATAAATAGCAGGAGTAATAACAATGCTTATATTGTTATGAATGAGTCAGATGTTGACAAAATGCCATTTATCGAAAGAGCTTGCGTTGTGGCACAAACAACGTTAAAGCGTGAAACATTTGACATTGTATTGAA
>CADBRR010000010.1 GCA_902797145.1 uncultured Eubacteriales bacterium
TCGCACATAGCTTTTACTTCACGCTCGGCTGTGAATACTTCCCCGTAATCCTGCACCCTTTGTTTCGATTTTACTTGTTTGTTGTCCTCGTTTTTCATACTCTGCCCTGCATACTGAATTTAAGTTAATTTATTTAATCATAAACTAACTATTATTCAATAATCATAACATAAAATAGAATTAAATTCAATATTCATTTTAAAAATCAACTGTGAGGCAATTTTATGAATGAACCATATGATCTTGGATTACTTATAAAAAACGCAAGAAAAGAAAAGGGCTTGACGCAAAAGCGATTAGCTGAGAAATTAGGCTTATCTGATGCAGCAGTAAATAAGTATGAAAAAAACACTGCAATTCCGCCATTTGATGTTATGATACGGATAAGCAATCTATTCAATGTTTCAATGGACTATCTTGCAGGTACGGAAAAGCCGACTGATATAACATATGGTTTAAATCAGGAGCAGAGGGAAATAATCTCAATGCTTGCAAAATCTTTCAGGCAAAAGAACGAGGCAATACCTAAAATCAAAAACATAACGGAGTCGCAATATGCTATAATAGGCAGAATTGCTGTTGAGCTATCAAAAACCGAATATTAAAAAATGTCGCATAACAGGCGACAAAACCGAGTTATAAATCTCCTATAATGTTTACAGAAACAAAAAACATTACAGGAGGTTTTTATTATGAAGGACTTGAACAAAACAACGGAGCTTGTATTCATACTTGACAAGAGCGGTTCTATGGCGGGGCTTGAAAGCGACACGATAGGCGGTTTTAACTCGCTAATTGCAGAGCAGAAAAGGGATTTGAAAGACAACGAAAAGGTATATGTATCGACAGTTCTTTTCAACCATGAAAGCAAGGTTATTCATGACAGGGTTGACCTTGAAAAAATCGGGAAGATGACGGAACGTGACTATGTAGTTGGCGGTTCGACGGCACTCATTGATGCGCTTGGCGATGCAATACACCACATACGCAACATACACAAGTATATTCGCAAAGAAGATGTTCCGAGCAGGACAATATTTGTTATAACGACAGACGGGCAGGAGAATTCGAGCAGGCGATATTCATCAGACGATGTAAAAAAGCTCATAGGCGCACAAAAGAGAAACGGCTGGGAGTTCATATTCTTAGGTGCGAATATAGACTCTGTAGAAACAGCAAAGCGTTATGGAATTTCAGAAGATACAGCAGTAAATTACAAAGCTGACAGCCAAGGCACGCACATACTTTACGAAGCAGTATCACGCTGTGTTTCGCACGCAAGGAAGAGCGCACCGGGGTTAGCGATGGGAAGCAGTTGGAGGGAATCAATAGACGAAGATTACAAAAAGCGCAAGTAACTCCTTTAAAACAAAATGCGGAGGGCTGAGCCTTCCGCAGATTTTGTTTTCAAAAAACTACATATATAATCATAAATTTCGGCATTATCTCGACAGTTCTAATCAATAAGCTTTGATAATATTTTAACATACACATTTTAATCGGGAGATGTTTATATGGTGGACAAGAAGATATATTTGCACGATTCGCTTGTATTTATGATATGTATGGCAATGTCGTTTGCAGGGACGAGCGATGCAATAAGCCCCTGTGCGCTTGCGCTTGTGAGTTCAAGCTGTACATATTATGAAAGCAGGCATAAAATTATTCCTATTTTTGCAGGTTCCGTCCTTGGCTGTATGATTGGCGGAAGATATATTGCGCTTATTTCGGTTATGATATACTCTGTTATAGCATTATTTATTTTTTATAAAAAAGCGGAGATGACGGATAAACGCAACATCATATTATTATTTATATCAAATGCGCTTATATTTCCGTTTTTCGGTGTTAAAAATATAGTTATATTCCTTATAAATTTTGCGCTGACGCTCATTTGCTGCGGTTCGTTTCATGTTACATTCAAGGCGGTGGACAAGCTATTAAACAATTCGTTTCCCGATGAAGATGAAAAAACCATGCTAATACTCGCCTGCGCAATAGTATTTATTTCATTGAGTCACATTGATATTTTAAAAATCATAGATTTGAGATTATCGGTCATAATAGCTTCATATTTATTGCTATGTATAAACATTATATCGGGTTCAGATGCTATTATGGCAGCGTGTGCGTTTTCGCTTGCGCTCGTCCTTGGCGGTGGCGCAAGTATGTTATTTATAGCAACGCTTTGCATATGTACGCTTGGAGCTGTATGTTTAAGGGGTACAGGTTATATAGCCTCAGCGGTAGCGTTCGGAATATGCGCAGCATTCATAAACAGATTTACGACAATAACCGGTGCAATATCTGTACCTGAGGCAATTACCGCCTCGATACTTTTCTGCTTCACTCCACGGAAAGTAATTTCCTACATTCACAAAATATCATACCGAACAAAGACGGACAGCGCACAAATGCAGCTTGAACTCATAAAAGAGCGTGTAGGCGATACGGGAAGCATTGTTGAAAGATTAGCCGATTTATTTACGCCCGGCGACAATATGAGCATAGAGCTTAGCGAAAATATGGAATTTACGAGCAAGCAGTTAAAGGGTGTATCGTCAATGCTCAACAAGGTTTCAACGCTTTCATTAAGGCCCGATGAAAACAAAAAATTCCGCTATCGGCTCGAAATAGGAACATCTGCCTGCACAAAAGAAAAAAGCGTTCGTTCAGGCGACAGCTTTGCGATAAGGCGAATTGAAAACAAGCTCGTTATAATGTTAAGTGACGGAATGGGCAGCGGAGTGAAAGCGCACGAGGAAAGCTCGAAAGCAATTTCTATGTTAAGCTCGTTATTCGAGGCAGGCTTTGATATGGAGGCGGCGCTCGACAGCGTGAACAGGCTTTTAATTTCAAGCGCAGACTGTGAAATATACGCAACGCTTGACCTTTTGATAATAGATCTTATGAGCGGTATGGGCGAATTTATAAAATACGGCGCATCGCCAAGCTACTTACTTAGAGGCGGAAAAATTTATACCGTTTATTCTGAGGCGCTCCCGTTTGGAATAATCCCGCAGGCTAAACCGTCGCTTAGGCATATGAACATCGAAAAAGGCGACAAGGTATTTATGATGACAGACGGAGTGACAGATGCCCTATCGAGTGAAACGCTCGCAATTATAACAGAGTTTTCAAACCAACGAACCGATGCGTCCGTCCTTGCCGATAAAATTATCTCCTATGCGTCAGAAAAAAACCGTAATGATGACATGACTGCGATTGTTATCGCATCATAAATTTAAAATAAAAATAATATATTATTTTTCCGTGCAACAAAATGGGGTTCTGAATCGTTTTATATATAGAAGGGTAAAATAAGGGCAAGGATTTTATCCGAATTAAATAAATCTTGTATATTATCGGCTGCACGTGCCGTCCCCCCTGTTAATCGTGCATAGGGCAGTCGGTTTTATAAATAACATAACACACACTTACACACCAAAACAAGATGCAGGAGGCTTTTAGCCTCCTGCGCTTGGTTTATATAGCTTATTTAACTATTTCATCGTTTTCGTATTCGTTTTCAACAACTTTTCCGTCTGTAAAATAGTATCTTCCATGACCGTGGCGCACATCGTTTTTCCATTCGCCCTCGTATGTTTCTCCGTTTTCATAGAACATACTGCCTTTGCCATGCTTTTTACCGTTGAGCATTTCGCCCTCGTAAAGCTTTCTGCCCTCTTTGTCGAATATTGCGCCCTTGCCTGTTATATTGCCGAGTTTAAATTCGCCCGTATAATGATTTCCGTTAAGATAATAATAAACGCCCTGTCCATGCCTTAAACCATTTTGAAACATTCCGTCATAATGGCTATTGTCCGCATAATGGAGAGTTCCTTCGCCGTGCATCTTATCCGCATCAAATTCGCCCTCATACTTATCGCCGTTTGCAAAGAAATAAACGCCTTTGCCCTTTTTCTTTCCATACCAGAAAGAACCGTCAAATTTATCTCCGTTTTTGTATGTATAAGTTCCTCGACCGTGCGGTATTCCACCCTTTATCTCGCCGAAATATGAACCGTCATCGTAATTTTTTGTTTTTTTGCTGTTTCCGAAAAGTCCCATAGCAGCCTCCGAAATGATATTTTCTACAATATTATTGTAACCGCATCAGAACATTATGTCAAGATTTACAATGATTCATATTCTTCATCGGAAACAGGTTCGCACCATTCTGTCGATGTTTCCTCGCCCGGAACTTCTATTGCAATATGCGAAAACCAGCTATCCTTTTTTGCGCCATGCCAATGCTTAACATTTGCAGGGATAACTACAACACTGCCTTCTTCAAGGCTTACAGCGTCTTCTCCCTCTTCCTGATACCAGCCCGAACCGGCAGTACATATAAGAACCTGCCCTCCGCCTTTTTTCGCATGGTGAATATGATAATTATTTCTGCAACCCGGCTCAAACGTTACATTAAAAAGCGGAAGCTCCCCGTTTTTAAAATCCGAAAGCGGATTCAAGTATGATTCCTTATTAAAATACTGCGCAAATCCTGCATTAAATGCGCCCTGACCGAATTTATTAGCTTTATCAAACTCTTGCTTGTTCAAAATCTTTGACATAATATCGCCCCTCTCAAATACTTATTATTTAATATTATACTATATTTTTATTTCTTAAATCAATGTATATTTATAAAAAATTGGCACGGTGTTGACAAAGGCAAAAGTTGATGTTACAGTATAAATGATTTATACATAAAAGGAGTAAACATAATATGCGCATACTTGTAATTGACGGTCAGGGCGGCAACATTGGACAAAGGCTTGTAAAAACCATTACCGAGCGTTTTTCTTCCATTGAGCTTTACGCTGTTGGCACAAACAGCATAGCAACAGGCGCTATGATAAAGGGCGGAGCGTCAAGCGTTGCGACTGGCGAAAATGCTGTTATTGTCAATTCACGCAAAGCTGATATAATAGTTGGACCTATCGGAATAGTTATTGCCGATGCGCTCATGGGCGAAGTTACACATAAAATGGCTTGCGCTGTCGGTTCAAGCGATGCAAAAAAGGTTCTTATTCCGCTTAATAAGTGCGATACGCTCGTTGCAGGGATAGGCTCATCTTCAATAAATGCGCTTATTGATGATGCGATAGCAAAAATTGACGATATTATAAAATCAGTTGACAATTAAACTATTTTAAGGTAAAATTGTAATGATGACACGAAGTTATCGTTACGGCACGAAGCCTTTTATTTATAATTATGTTGGATAGGTATTATAGGAGATACTGTTTTTCGTTATGGAAAATAGTATCTTTTTTCTATCTAAAATGAAAGGAGTTTTCTATGAAAAACAAACGAACATTAAAATTAGTATATGCGGCAGTTTGCCTTGCGCTTGCAATGGTTCTTCCGCTTTTGACAGGTCAGATACCGGAAATAGGCAGTAAATTAAGCCCTATGCACATTCCTGCACTTTTGTGCGGTTTCCTGTGCGGTTGGGAATACGGTCTTGTTGTAGGGTTCATCGCTCCGCTTCTGCGTTCGCTTATATTCGGTATGCCTCCGCTTTTCCCGACAGCAACGGCTATGGCGTTCGAGCTTGCAGCTTATGGCGCATTTGCAGGACTTTTTTACAAGCTGTTCCCGAAAAAAATCAGTTATATTTATCTTACACAGATTCTTGCTATGATATGCGGTAGAATAGTGTGGGGTGCGGTTATGTTCGCATTTATGGGATTCGGATTTGCTAATTTCGGATTCGAGGCGTTCTTATCAGGCGCAATATTGAATGCAGTTCCCGGAATGATTCTTCACATAATTCTTGTGCCTGCAATAGTTATAGTCCTTCGTCAGGCAAAGCTTATTCCCGATGAAAGAGCTTAAAAATATAATAATTGCCCACTCAAAGCGTTATCCTGATATATTGCCTTGCGATGCAGTAAAGCTCATATATCAAAACGAGTTCGGCGGTGGTCATCTTATAAAAAATCCTCAGGAAAGCCTCGAAAGGCTCAAGCGTGAATTTATTATCGTTACGGGAGACGATTCGGTTCCGCTCCTTGAGGATATAGGTAACGGACTTTCAAGGCTCAACCTCCAAGCAGTCGATATAAACAAACTATCGCTTGAACAAATAAATCGAATATTCGTAAAATCTTCTGCATGCCACGTTGGAAGCAAAGAGCGATTTATTGAAAAGCTCAATATTCTCAAAGAATGTTTTTACGAGTTCAATTTTTCGTTTTCATATGAGGAGCTTTTGAATTATCTTGAAGATTATAAGCTTGCAGATTATAAAATGGTTTCGCACAGCAAAGAATATTCTTTAAAATACAATCCGCATTATAGGGTCATAAAGAAAGATTTTATATAAAATTAAAGGGAACGAGGCATATCCTCATTCCCTGTTTTTATGGCATTTCTATAAGCGTTTCGCAGTTGTCATCTGAATAATAACATTCTCCGTCTTGCGAATATACTATTCTTTCACTTCCACGAGCTCCGCCTGCATAATTGACGTCACAAACGTAATATGTTCTTCCGTCATCGTTTATTTTTCCGTTATTGTCGAACAAATCTCCGCCAATGCTCTTGCCCGATACAATGCTCCACAAATCGCCTGTTCCGTCATAACCGAGCTGTTTCGCTTCTTCAAGCGTTATATAATTACTGGGTAAATGACCATAAGTTCTTATATATGTAACTACTTCCTGCGGTGATGTATAGCTTCCCTTTTCATCAAGCGGTATTATCTCATGGCTATGGATAGGCTCATCGCTTTGAATAGGTCCTATATCAGCAGTCGGCGTTATATCGGGCGATTGTGTTACGCTTTCTGTTATTTGAGGTTCCTCTGACTCAATAATTGGCTCCGTTATTTGAGGTTCGTCAGTTTCGGTTATTATTTCCTCTGTTATCTGCGGTTGTTGAGTAGCTATATCTTGTGTTATTTCGGGCAACTCGCTCTCTGTTCCACCCTGCTCTGCTGTTATAAGCTGAGTTTCAACAGGCTTGTCCGTATTTAGCGGTGTCTGAGCTTGATTGCATCCATAAAGCAGAAGCAACGCAACAAGTAAAGCTATTATTACTATATTGTTCCTTTTCATATTTAATTCCCTTTCTTCAAGCATTATGGATTATAACACTTATTATAGAATATTGCAATTATTATTTTAAAATATACCGAAAACACTGTGGAAATTTCTTCCACAGTGCCATGAATAGGATTATTTTATCGTCTATCCAATAGTTTCAAGCTTTGCAACAGTCCTTAATATCATCGTTGCATCTGATGATGAAACAGTATCGCCTGTCAGATTTGCCGCTTCAATCTGCCTTGAATTTAAATGTACAAGGTCGGCAACATACCTCAATATCTGAGTTGCATCTGCGCTTGTTACCTCTCCATCGCCGTCTACATCGCCTTTACACTTAGGCTCTATCGTTTCGTCAATATATGGGTCAAATGCAAATGTGCTCTTTATCTCATAACTCATCTCTTTCCAATACGATTTTCCATCCTTGTTCCAGCTATCTTCAAAATAACCGTTATATTCTATCACGTGCTGCGGTCTTATAGCTCCACTTCGGCAATCATCAGGATCATCGCCTACGCCCGTCATTCCTCCTATTTGAGGCTTAGGTCCTAAAAATCTTACCTGCGCACTCGATTCACAGAACGAATGATATGCTACATATTTTAGCGATGCCGGCATAACTAACTCTTTTAAGTTGTTTCCTCTAAATGTACGCTCGCCAATAGCTGTTATACCTTCGTGCAGTTCAATATTTTCAATATCACATTCATTGAATGTTCCGTTCAATATCTCAACGCTCTTAGGCATTTTTACTGTCTTTACAGGCGAATCATCATATCCCTTGAACGCATCGCATATAACCCTTACTCCATCAGGTATTATAACTTCACTATCCGTTCCGTTGTATTTTATAAGCACATTATCGCCTACAATTACAAATTCATCGTCAAGGCTTTCATACCATGGAGTATCTTCAAACGCACGAAAACCAATATTGTTTACCGTTGATGGTATTGTTATGTTTTCAATTTGAGTCCACGCAAATGCCATGTTGCCTATCTCTTCAAGTCCTTCCGGAAGGTTAATGTTCTTTATATCCGACCATTCAAATGCCATTGCGCCTATCTTCTTTAATGTTGACGGAAGCGTTACATTCTCAACACCCCACAGTTGAAATGAACATCCGCTAATTGATGTTATGCCTTCACCAATTATTAGATTTGTCACGCCTTCATCATAATCTTGATAATAAAGTTCATCAAAGAAAGGAAGATATTTTGCCGAAAAAGCATCTCTTATTTCTCCTTCCCCCGATATTGTAAGTGTTCTTGTCTTTGCATCATAGTCATACTTTACGCCATTGTCCGCAGTATATGAATAATCAGGTGGCAATAGCTCAGCCCTTATGCTCACAAACGAAAACAAAATGGAAAGTGCAAGCATTATTGATATAATTCTTTTCATCATATTTCATCTCCTTTTAATCACATAAACTTAATCTAAAACACTATATTTTATTTTTATTTAATCGTTATAACCACTCCCTTTTATATAACTTTATATAATATTATTATACTTTACATTATTTGTCAATACATTTTTTATAATTAATAATAAAAATTTATTCTTATTCGAACACAAATAAAGTGTATTAAGATTTATTTATATATTTTTTACGACTCTTTCTCACCTTTTTCCTATGCTTATACTTTATTCCTTCACCTTCATCATATGAATAATCATTCTATAATCGTTCAACCCTCTTGCTTGAACACAGAAAAAGTACTGCTAAAACATCATTTATGGTCATTGTGACATCTTTTTAATTCGTAAACTAACAATATTAATACCGTTCATTAATACTATACGATATAACACATTACTTGTCAATATAATTATTCTTTTTTGGTGGATATGTTACATATATTACATATATTTGCTATTGACAAGCTGAACATATATGATTATAATATGAAATTGAAATTCAGTTTCAGATTGGAGCGTAATATGACATACAACACAAGACAAAAGGAGTTAATACTCGGTTGTCTTAAATCGAGTGACGGGGAACATATGACGGCTGACGACATAATGTTAGCGCTCAACAGCGCAGGGCAATCTGTCGGCAAGAGTACGGTATATCGCTATCTTGATTTTCTTTTACAGCAAGGGCTTGTAAGGAAATACTCGCTTGGCGAAAATAAGTGTGCGTGCTACTCATATGTAGGGAACAATGATGAATGCAAAGAACATTTTCATCTTCAATGTTCAGAGTGCGGAAAGCTAATTCATCTTGATTGCGATTATATGAACGAGCTTGAAGGTCATATAAAATCGCATCATGGATTCAGTGTAGATAACACAAAAACAGTTTTATATGGGAGGTGCGCAGACTGTGAAAAGAAACATAAAGATAATAGTGTTAATAACAGCGATAACGCTTGTACTTGCTCAGATTCTAACTGCTTGCACAGGCACATCTAACGAGCATAACAGGAAATCTAAAATAACTATAATTGCAACGCTTTTTCCGCAATACGATTTTGCGAGGGAAATTGCAGGCGACAAGGCAGAAATAAGGCTATTGCTTCCGCCGGGCATGGAAAGCCATTCATATGAGCCAACACCATCGGATATTGTATCTATTTCAAAGTCCGACATATTCCTATATACTGGCGATGATATGGAACCATGGGCAAAGACCATACTTAACGGAATAGAAACAAATGCGCTTATCGTAAACGTTTCATCAGGAATAGAGCTTAAAAAAGAAGACGAACACGACGATGATGACGAACACGAACATGAACACGAACATGAGTTTGATCCGCATATATGGACTGACCCGATAAATGCCAAAGTTATGGTAAAAAACATAGAAGATGCGCTCGCATCTGTAGATAGTGAAAATGCGCAATATTATCATGAAAACGCAGAAATGTATATAAAGGAGCTTGACGAGCTTGACAAGCAATTTAGCGAAGTTGCACAAAACGCAAGGGTCAAGACTATATGCTTTGGAGGCAGGTTTGCGATGCGTTATTTTGCGGACAGATATGGTTTTGATTATATTGCGGCATACGATTCATGTTCGGGCGAAACTGAACCTTCCGCAAAAGCAGTAGCAGAAATAATCGATGCTGTAAAGGAACAAAACATAAAAGTAATATATTACGAAGAGCTTGTCGATTCTTCCGTTGCAGATTCTATTGCAAAAGAGGCAGGCGCAGAGAGTATGCTTCTCCATTCGTGCCACAATCTATCAAAAGCAGATTTTGATGCAGGAGAAACATATATTTCGCTTATGAAAAAGAATGTTGAGGCATTAAAGTATGGACTTAATTAAGATAAACACCGAGAACGCATTTCCGATACTCGACTGCAACAATTTAACGCTTTCGTACGATTCGGGAATAGCGGTAAACAACGTAACGTTCAACCTCGAACCGGGCGACTACCTTTGCATAGTTGGCGAAAACGGTTCGGGAAAATCAACATTGATAAAAGGGCTGTTGGGGCTTATGAGCGCAAAGAGCGGTTCTATAAAATACAACGGGCTTAAACAGAACGAAATAGGCTATCTTCCACAGCAAACGCAGGTGCAGAGGAATTTTCCGGCATCGGTGTACGAGGTAGTAATTTCAGGCTGTCTTAACAACAGAGGGTTAAAGCCTTTTTATACTAAAAAGGAAAAAACTCGTTGCGAAGAAAATATGCGTTTGCTCGGCATAATGGATTTAAAGGATAAATCGTATAAGGAGTTGTCGGGCGGTCAGCAGCAGAGGGTTTTGCTTGCAAGGGCGCTGTGCGCAACGAAGAGAATGCTATTGCTTGACGAGCCTATGACCGGGCTTGATCCAATAGCATCAAACGAGCTTTATAGGATAATAAAAAAGCTCAATAAGGAAAACGGAATAACCGTCATTATGGTAACGCACGACATAAGCTGTTCGCTCCATGATGCAACGAAGGTTCTGCACATGGGAAAAGATATGGTATTTTTCGGTACAGCCGATGAATACAGAAAGAGTGAAGTAAGTCATAACTTCCTGAGGTGTTCATGCTCCAATCATTAGTTGAAATGTTGAATTATCCGTTTATTGTACGGGCATTGATAGTTGGCGGACTTGTAGCGTTATGCGCTGCACTTTTAGGCGTAAGCCTTGTTTTAAAGCGTTATTCTATGATAGGTGACGGACTTTCCCACGTGGGGTTCGGTGCGCTGTCGGTTGCGATGGTTATGAACATCGCACCAATGGCGGTTGCAGTTCCGGTAGTGCTAATATCAGCGTTCCTGATGCTCAGGCTTTCACAGAACAGCAAGATAAACTCGGATTCGCTGATAGCACTTATTGCGACAGTATCGCTCGCACTCGGCGTATTTATAACGTCGCTTTCAAGCGGACTAAATGCCGATGTCAATAGCTATATGTTCGGAAGTATTTTCGCAATAAGCGATAGCGATGTTACGCTTTCTATAATACTTTCCGTTATCGTGCTTGCGCTTTTCATATTCTTTTATAACAAGCTTTTCGCTGTTACATTCGATGAAAACTTTGCAAGGGCAACAGGCACTCGTGCAGGCGTTTATAATATGCTGCTCGCTTTACTTGTCGCAATAACAATAGTTATTGGTATGAGAATTATGGGTACAATGCTCATTTCAGGGCTTATTGTGTTCCCTGCACTCTCCGCCATGAGAATATCAAAAAGCTTCAGGTCTGTTGTGATTTGTTCTGCGATAATTTCTGTAATTTGCTTTATCGCAGGTATTTGCTTATCTTACCTCGCAGGCGCTCCTGCCGGGGCAAGTATTGTTATTGTAAATGCAGTTGCGTTCGTTCTCTGCATTGGAATTGGTAAGATAAAATCATAGTAAATATAATCCTGAAGCTTTCGCTGAAAGGATTGATTTAAATGAAAAAAACTATCGCTAATGCTATTGCATTTGTAATAGTAATCTCTATGCTCATTACGGCAATTCCCGTATACGCATATTCAAACATCACTTCTCCCGATAAGGCAAGCGGTTATGATTATACAAATAATTCTAAGCTTGCAAAAAAACTTGATGAGATTATAAACGGAAATATAGACCTCTATGTCTATTCAAGCGGCAGCTATGCCCGCCTTCCGATAGGAAGTTATATGTCAAACAGCACGATGTATTCCGTAAAAAGCAATACAACAGGCGCACTGTGCCTTGGTTATCAATGCTATGCTTATGCAAATGCGGTATATAATAAGCTTTTCAATGAATGGGCAGGGCATGGTGAAAGCTTTGCACATTCATATATCGCACTTCAAGGCGGAAATGCTCTTTCATATGAAAGGCTTAAAAACGCAGACATAAGAACAGGCGCATATGTTAGAACAACTACAAACCCGGACGGCAGTTTTAATAGTTCAAGCGGTCATTCATTCATTATTCTTTCATATGATAAGGATAAAATAACGATGATTGAGGGCAACGCTGACGGGAATGGACTTGTAAGGATTTCCGAACGAACGTGGGCAGAATTTAATAATAACCTTGCAAATAGTAAGCGTTATATCTGCCATATCATTCAGCCAACAGAAAGCTATTTTAATTCGCTTTATTCAAACGCAGGCACAGGACAAGCTGTAAGAGGCGATGTAAACCATGACGGGAAAGTCGATTCATTGGACGCAACAAAAATTCTCCGCTATATGGCAGAGTTTAAAGATAGCGATTTTGATGTTTCGCTTGCAGATATGAATAGGGACGGAAAAGTAAATACATCAGATGCAACAGCAGTTTTAAGGTTCGTTGCAGGATTATAACTATAACAAAACGAGGGGTTGCCCCTCGTTTATTTGTTAAATTCTTTATACAGCATTTCTGAAAGCGCACGCATAATAGCGCTATACTTGCTTTTGTTCTCAAAAAGAGCCGTAAATGCTTCAGTCTGTTCAACATAGCTATCCTGCGCAACATCATCAAATGTTTTTGGGAAAATGCTCTCATCAAACATTTTCCAATCCGATGATCTCGCAACTTTGCGAAGCTTTTTATCTTCTTTTAGCCTATCCCTAAGAATTGTAAGAATTACTTTGTCACTTTCTGTGAAGTTACCTGCAAAGAGTTCATTTATTCTTTCAATAACTTCTTCAAGCGGTTCTTTTTTCTCAGGTGCAGCACTGCTTTTTGTAGATGACGGTTTATAACTTTCACTTTCATTTTTTAGCGCTATTTCACCCTTGAATGTCTTTTCAAGTTTATAAAACTCAAGTTTAAGAGCATTTTCAATATCCATCATATCAATAGTTTCGTTTGGTAATAACCTTAAAAGATATGAACAGAATATATACTCCTTGTGCATTGATTCATCAAACATTCTGCATATCTGCGATATATATCCATACCATTTTATAAACGATCTCAATAGTCTTCTGAACTTGTATCGTTCATCATCTGATTTCTGATTATATCTTTCCTGAACAGGCATTAATGCAGATGTCATTTTCCCCATAGATTTTGCATTCTGCTTTTTATCGGAAAAATATATATCAACAAATGCACTTATATCGCTATCGCAATAAATTCCATATTCACGAAGTTCTTTTTGCGTCTTGTATATAAGGTCCGTATTTACTTCTTGCGAAAGCGTGGTTTCCTGATAAAATGGCTGAAACGCATCTCGAATATCTTCAGCACTATTCGCAAAATCAAGTATATATGTATCTATCTTGTCCTTGCAGGTACGATTAAGCCTTGAAAGCGTCTGAACACACTTTACACCACGGAGTTTTTTATCAACTATCATAGTATGCAAAAGCGGTTCATCAAAACCTGTCTGGTATTTTTCAGCAACGATTAGAATGTTGAAATTATCATGAAATTCACTTTTTGTCTGGTCTTCCCTAATATGGCTTCCATCATTGCGTACATTGAGGCTTTGTTCTGTGTATTCTTCATCACCATCTCTCACGCTTCCTGAAAATGCAACTAAAACACCTATTCCGTTATAATCCTTTAAGCTTATGTAACGCTTTATTTCCTTAAAGTATTTTACTGCCGCAAGTCGAGATGATGTTACTACCATCATTTTCCCCTTGTTATTGATTGATGGTGCAGTAGTTTCAAGGAATGTTTCAACTATTATTTGTGATTTCTGCGCAATATTATATGGATGTAATTCCTCAAACTTCTTAATCGCCTTTGCTGCCCTCGATGATGGAACATCAGGATTCTGCGGAATAGTCTTCGCTATCCTGAAACACGTGCTGTATGTCATATAGTTTTGAAGAACATCCATTATAAATCCTTCTTCTATTGCCTGACGCATAGAATATATGTGAAATGGATGGAATGAACCATCTTCATACTCTGTGCCAAACATTTCGAGAGTTTGAGGTTTGGGCGTTGCAGTAAATGCAAAGAATGAAAGGTTTTTATGCTTGCCATGTACCAACATTTCCTGAACAATAGCATCTTTTTTGTCAATTTCTGATTCTGCTTTGCCCTCAATTTCAGCATATTCACGCAATGCCTCGCTCGTATCCGCAAGCGCAGTTTTGAGCTTAATTGCAGACTGCCCTGTCTGTGATGAATGTGCTTCATCTACTATTACTGCAAAATTCCTGCCCGAAGTATTGTCAACTTCATCATATATAACAGGAAATTTCTGCAATGTAGTTACTATTATCCTGCTTCCATTATTTATTGCATCACGCAAATCTTTTGAACTCTTGTCCTTGTCAATCGTTTCAACAGTTCCGAGTGTATGATCAAACCCCGATATCGTTTCCTGTAACTGAGCATCAAGTACTGTCCTGTCAGTTACTATAATTACAGATGAAAATATAGCCTTGTCCATTTCGTCATGAAGTGATGCAAGTCTATACGCAGTCCATGCAATCGAATTTGACTTGCCCGAACCGGCACTATGCTGTATAAGATAGTTCTTGCCTGAACCATTCTCACGCACATCAGATATTAGCTTGCGTACAACATCAAGCTGATGAAATCTCGGAAATATTATTCGCTTGTTAGTCTTATCAAAATGTATGAATTTCTGTAAAATATCAAGTAAACTATCTTTTTGCAATACTTCTTCCCATAAATATGCTGTCGGATATCCTCCTGCATTGGGTGGATTCCCTGCGCCTCCGTCTTTTCCTGCACCGCACGAACCCTGATTAAACGGCAAAAATCGTGTATTGCCTCTCTCAAGCCTTGTTGTCATGTATACTTGAGTGTGATCAACACAATAATATGCTAAAATGCGTTTGTTGAATTGAAAACATATCTCCCTTGGATCCCTGTCATTCATCCATTGTCGCTTTGCATTTTCAACATTCTGACCAGTATATTGATTTTTAAGTTCAAGCGCAACTATCGGTATTCCATTTAGTACAAGTACCATATCAACAGAGTTCTTGTTGTTATCAGAATAGTACCATTGCCTTACAACATTGCAGATGTTTTGCTCATAAAGCTCGCTCGCAGTCTTGTTAAGATGTGATTCGGGTTTAAAATAACATACTCTGAATGTTATGCCCCTGTGCTTAAATCCATGACGCAATACGGAAATAAGCCCA
>CADBRR010000011.1 GCA_902797145.1 uncultured Eubacteriales bacterium
AACTTTTTCCTTAATAGGCTTCATCATACCTTTACCGCAAATATGATTGGGCAGGCAGCCAAACGGCTGAGTGCAGACGATGTTTTTACAATCCGCCTTTGCAAGCTCCATCATCTCGGCAGTCAAAAGCCACCCCTCGCCCATTTTAACAGCGCTGCTTATCAAATCTTCTGCGCCATGAGAAGTTTCGTCAAAATCAGACCACGCTTCAAACGTTCCGTCCTGCTTTACTATATTTATAATATCGTTTTTCTTCCTGCACAGAAATTTATAGCACCACAGAACAAACGGATGCCTTAACGCATTTCGCCTATAAATCCTATAATCCATAAGCCAATTATAAGCGCAGTAAAGACAAAAATCATAAAGCCCCGGAACGACGACCTCTGCGCCCTCATTTATTAGGAATTGCTCAAGCTCGTTATTTGCAAGCGGTGAATATTTAACGAAAATTTCGCCCACAATTCCAACCTTAACTTTTTTCTCGTTTTTGCGCTTGATATTTGCAAAATCCTCGACTATCCTTTTATAATTTTTCTTAATATTTCGGTAGCTTATAACACCGCCGGCGCCAAGCTCTTTTCCGAGCCTTTCTGTCCACACTTTTGCAAGCTCATCAGCCTCGCCCGAATTTATTTCATATGGTTTCACCTGATTTACAAGGCTCATAAGAAGATCGCCATAAAGAACTGCATACATCATAGAATGAAGTTTTTTTACGCCTATTTTAAATCCGGGATGTTTTTCAACACCGACTATATTAAACGAAATTACAGGTACATATTCCATATCCGCTTTTTTGAGTGCTTTCCTTATAAGCGAAACATAATTTGATGCCCTGCAGCCTCCGCCCGTCTGGAACATAATAAGTGCCGTCTTGTGCTTATCATACTTACCTGAAAGCAAAGCTTCCATAAACTGACCGACTACGAGTATTGCAGGATAACACGTATCGTTATGCGTATATTTAAGACCTGTCTGCGCAACTGTTTCGGACTTTGTTTTTATAAGCTCCATATTGTAGCCGTATGTTTTCATAACGCTTATAATTAAGCTGAACTGCATAGGCAGCATATCAGGCACGAGTATAGTATAGTCTTTTATCATATCTTTTGTAAAAGGCGTATATGTTTTTTTCTGCAAATTATACCTCACTTTCCTGCAAAGCTCCGATAAGGCTGCGAAGCCTTATTCTGACCGCACCTAAATTCGTTATTTCGTCAATCTTAATCTGAGTATAGAATTTATTATTGCTTTCAAGTATGGAACGAATCTCGTCAGTTGTTATCGCATCAATTCCACAGCCGAACGATACGAGCTGAACGAGTTGAACATCTTTATTTTCGCACGCAAACCTTGATGCACGATAAAGCCTTGAATGATATGTCCATTGGTCAAGAACATTTACATATTCTGCTGGGACTAAATGGCATACGCTATCCTCGCTGACAACAACGAAGCCAAGCGATTGAGCAAGCTTATCAATTCCATGGCAGATTTCAGGATCTATGTGATATGGTCTGCCTGCAAGAATCATTATTCGCTTTCCATGCTCCCTTGCAAATGCAATAGCCTTTTCGCCCTCAAGTGAAAGACTTTTCCTATATTCATCGTATTTTTTAAAACCAAGCTTAATTGCATTAACAACTTCTCCCCTTTTAATCGAACTATCAATCGACTTTAAACAAGGATAAAGTGTCCTTATAAGCTCGTTTCGCTTATCTATGCGCATATAAGGATAAAGGAACTTTACATTTTTAAGCGCATCAACATTTCCGTTTAAAAGCTCCGCATAATATGCAACGACCGGGCAATTATAATGGTTATTTCCCATTTTTTCATCAACGTTATATGTAAGTGACGGATAAAAGATTATATCTATACCGTTTTCGATAAGCTCCATAATGTGGCCATGCATTATTTTTGCAGGGTAACAAGCAGTATCCGAAGGAATTGTAAACTGCCCTTTCTCGTACGTCTTCCTTGTAGAAAGCGATGAAAAGCACACTTCAAATCCAAGCTCTGAAAAAATCGCATACCATAGCGGTGCAAGCTCGAACATAGAAAGCGCCATAGGAAGACCTATCTTTCCCCTTTTGCCCTTTTGAGGTTTCAAAGCTTTTAACTGTTCACGCTTCCATTCGTAAAGGTTTGGAAGCTTTTGTTCGTTCTTAATTCCCAACGCTCTTTCGCATTGGTTGCCCGAAACAAATCGTTTCCCGTCAGCAAATGTATTTATTGTAAGGTGGCACTTGTTTTGGCAACCTCCACAAACGCTTGAAACAGACTTGTGTTCAAACCGTGCAAGCTCTCTTTCATCGAGTAAATTGCTTTTTTCTAACCCCATACCCATAACGTGCAGCGCACAGCCATAAGCGCCCATAAGCCCTGCAATATCAGGCCTTATAACATCACAGCCGCATTCCAATTCAAACGCACGAAGAACCGCATCGTTATAGAACGTACCGCCCTGAACAACGATACATTTTCCGAGTTCATCACTTGACACTGCCCTTATAACCTTATAAATCGCATTTTTAACAACGCTAATTGACAAGCCTGCTGAAATATCCTCGACGCAAGCGCCGTCTTTTTGCGACTGCTTGACGGAAGAATTCATAAATACAGTACAGCGTGAGCCTAAATTTACAGGCGCTTTCGCAAAAATTCCAAGCCTTGCAAATTCACGCACATCATATCCCATAGCCTTTGCAAACGTTTCTATAAACGAACCGCACCCCGAAGAACAAGCCTCATTTAGCATTATAGAATCTATTGCGCCATTCCTTATTTTGAAGCATTTAATATCCTGACCGCCAATATCGAGAATAAAATCAACATCGGGCTTAAAATGCCTTGCGGAAGTAAAATGCGCTATAGTTTCAACAAGCCCTTCATCAATATGGAAAGCATTTTTAATAAGCTCCTCACCATAACCCGTAACAGAGCTTCCGCAAATCGTAATTCTATCACCGCATAACGACCTTATTTTAATAAGCTGTTCACGAACGAGTACAACAGGATTTCCCTTATTGGAACTATAATACGAATATAGAATTGACTTATTCTCACCTATAAGCACGAGTTTTGTCGTTGTCGAACCGCAATCTATGCCAAGATAAGCCTTGCCACTATATGATTCTATATCTTCCCTTTTTATAAAGGCTTTTTTGTGCCTTGAACAAAATGCTTCGTATTCTGACTCATCTTTAAAAAGCGGTTTGAGCCTACCCATACTCTCATTTGAAACATTCTTTAAAGAACCGATTTTATCCATAATTTCATCGAGTGAAATTTTATCCGTCTTTTTTGATAACATAGCTGCGCCCATAGCAACAGCATACAAAGCATATTCAGGAAAAATCGCTTCTCTATCTGAAAGTCCAAGCGTGTTTTTAAAGCATTTTTTAAGCCCCTCACAGTAATAAAGCGGTCCGCCTAAGAACATCACTTTTCCTTCAATTTTTCTGCCCTGAATAAGCCCTGCAATAGTTTGGTTTACAACAGCTTGATAAATGCTAAGCGCAACATCGCTCTTTTTTGCGCCTTGATTCAAAAGCGGCTGAATATCCGTTTTTGCAAAAACTCCGCATCGTGATGCAATGGGATATATTTTCTCAGCTTCAAGGCTTGCCTTATCCATCTGTTCATTTGTCAAATCGAGCAAAACAGCCATCTGGTCTATAAAAGAACCTGTTCCGCCTGCGCAAGAACCATTCATTCTTTCGTCAATACCGCCGTTTAAGAAAATTACCTTCGCATCTTCGCCGCCCAGCTCGATAACAACACCTGTATCGGGTTCAAGCTTTTTAACGACTTCGCCTGTTGCATAGACTTCCTGCGCAAATGGTATATGTGCGCTCTGCGCAAGCCCCATACCGGCAGAACCAGAAATCATAACACTGACAAGCTCGGTATCAACATCAATAGACTCTCTCATTTCTTTAAGCATATCAAGCGTTGTTTGCCTAACCCTCGATAAATGCCTTTGATATTTTCTATATATTATGTTTTCACCGCTCATAAGAACTACTTTTGCAGTAGTAGAACCTATATCTATGCCAAGCGCTAAACCATGCTTTACCACTTTACAATAACCTCATTCCGACAAAAAATAATAAAATCCGACACTATATTTTATGCATTTGTTCGGGATTTGTCAATAATTTTATCAAAGCAATTTAAACTGAAAATAAATATATCGCTTTTTTTGTAAAAATAAAGAGCTTGCGAAGAACATAATCTTCACAAACCCAATGTTGCTTATATAAACATTCTCTTTATTAAATTTTATTTTTCAAGCCCTGCAACAATTCTTAAAATCTTTGTCGCATCTGAAGGATCTATAAGCTTATCTCCGCTTACATCAGCAAGGATCTTCTGTTCATCTGTAAGTTCGTCAAGCTTTGCTGCGTATCTTAAAACAACTGTTGCATCGGCTGCTTCAATTTGCTTGTTCATATCAAGGTCGCCGTATTTATAATATCTTGCGGTTATTTTAAGATCATTTGTCACATTTGTGTACTCCATATCCCAGCCAAAGCATATATAACCTTCAAGTTCAGGCAATTCGGGTGCTTGTGCATCTGCTCCATAATCAACATATTGATAATCATAAATATGCGCTTCGGGGCTATAAAATATTACTAAGCTCTGCGACATATAGTATGCAATAAATTCTATATCTTCCGTTACAATTACACCGTTGGGTTCTTTATTCCAACCGCTAAATTTTAAAGTAGTACCGGGTGCCGGCAGTTCGCCCGTTCCATTTGTTGACGGAATATTTTCCTGCGTCAATATATCATCTGCATTTACTTGAATGGAAATTTCTGACATAGTTATAAATAAACCGTCCTCATCTCGTTTACCCATATTTAACTCTTTTATCGGCTTACCTGTATCCACGAAAATGGCACGATAGGTCACAATATATGTTTCCTTTTCGTCGACCTTTGCAGTACAATATGCAGTAAACTCCATATCTTCGTCTATTTCTGCACCGTATGGTTCAACATTCCAATGGTCAAATACATAAACATCTCCTGTTTTATTATCCTTTATCTTTACAAATTCGGGAATTTCATGCAATTTTGTATTTCTTTCGTTTTTCAATGTAATTACCTCTTGCCTGATTTCATCGTTAAGGCAAAGCATGGGTAAGGGATTCCCTGTTTTCTCATCTATCGCACGAAATGTTACGGTATGATATTCCGACTCGCTGCAGCATAATGCAAAAAATGTTTCATCACACGTTATTTTTGCATTCAACGGTTCAACTTCCCATCTATCAAACTCTGTTGTCACATCGGGATTATTTGATTTAATTTCAGGAATATCATCCTTAGTTAATATATGACCATCATCAACTATAATGTATAAAATTTCACAATCCGTTTTATCTCCAAGATTTAGCATTTTTTCAAATTGGCGGCTGAATGTATTACAAGCCCAATATTCCACAACGTGCTGTACCGGTTTATCATTTGTCTCTTTGAAATAAGCAGTAAATTCCATATTTTCATTTACCGTTACATTCAACGGATTTATATCCCAATGGTCAAATGTTTTAACGAATTTTTTAGTTTTCCATATCACCTGAACATTTACAAATTCGGGAATATCCCTTTCAGTTATTACTTCACCTTTATTGAATTGTCTTGTAATAACATCCCTTCTCGTTTCGTCATCCAAACAAAGCGTACCTAATCTTTCTTCGGTTTCCATATCTATTGCGCGGAAGGTTACCGTACAAGTGCTATCTTTGGGTTTTGCCAATACTACGCTTGCAAATATCGACATAGCCATACACACAGCCAACAATAAACTTATCTTTTTCTTCATACTAACCTCCATTTTTAAACCTATAAATATAAAAATCTATATTATAATTATATTATGCAAATTTATTTCATATAAATATTTATCTATTCTTCACCTCCAAACTATATACTCAATGTTAAAAATAATTATCCTTTATATAAATCTCTCAAAAGCCTTATTTCCCTACAGGAAAAATAAATTTATCTATTTTTCAAGCCCTGCAACAATTCTTAAAATCTTTGTCGCATCTGAAGTTGAAACGGTTTCACCTGTCAATAATGCAGCTTTTGTCTGGCTTTCCATAAACTTTGTAAGACGGGCAACATATCTTAAAATCATCGTTGCATCGGCTGATGAAATTGTTCCGTCACCGTCAACATCGCCTTTCATCTTAGGTTCAATACTGCTGAGCGGTCTTATTTCGCAGCGCATCTCTTCCCATATTGTTTCTCCGTTTGGAGCCCAGCTATCGGCATACGCATCATCATAATATATTATCGTGTCGATGCGTGGTTCAAGATATTCCTGCTCTTCATAAAGATTATAAGTTGGTTCATCATATTCATCATACAATACTTCAGGCTTTTCTCCCCTAAATATTACCCTGTCATAAATAGCGTAATCCCCTCCGCAGAACGCAAGACGGCCTATCTTTTTTACACTTGCAGGTATTTCGATAACGTCCTTTGACGAATGGAGCGAACGATTTCCTATTTCTTCAACGCTTGACGGTATCTCAATATCATCAGCCATATTTGACCAACTCGTAAGACCATATATATACTTAACTGTATCAGGTAGAGTAACTTTTAAATGCTTTCCATCTCGTGTTTCAAAAATGTCAGATACTGCCTTGACGCCATTTGGAATTTCAATGTTATCTGAAGTACCGTTATATTTTATCAATACATTTTCGCCTACTATTACAAACTCATCGTCAAGTGAGTCATACCACGGAGTTAAAGCAAAGGCATAGCTTTCAATTACTTTTACAGTAGATGGTATATTTAAAGTTTTAAGGCTGTCACAGTTGGCAAATGCAAATTCACATATTCTTTCAAGCCCTTCCGGTAGATTTATTTCTTCAAGGTATTTGCAACCACTAAATGCACTATAACCTATTGTTTTAATTGTTGACGGTAATGATACACGCTTTAAATTTTCATAGTTATAAAATGCATTTGTACATATTGACGTTATTCCCTCGCCTATGACTACATTTTCAACATTCTTGTATAAACCATTGCCATAGATTGAGTATGAAAAGCCTTCAAGCATTTCGCCCTCGCCTGAAATATACAGTGTCTTTGTGCTCTCGTCATAATTTACATCAAAGCCGTCATATCGTGGCGATGGTGCTTTTTTATAATCGTTTAAAGTTCCAATCGGTTCAATTAAACCTGCCGCATTAGGTATATCCGACAATTTGTAAATCATAGTTTTTGCTTTATCATCAATTTTTATATCGCCCATGATAAAGTCATAATGATCAAACGCTCGAAAATCATATTCTATTCTATCTATAACTACTTCACTTGCGTCCTTGTTCAATATAGTAACCGGTTGCTTGCTTGTTATAATGTTTTCCGATTCAAGATAATATGTAATTATCCCCTTGCTCGTAGGAACAAAGTGTATAACATGGTCGTTTTCCTTTGTATCATAGCTTGAAACAATGCCTTCACTATTCCTTGCGTATATTGTATTGCCTGATTTATAAAGCATATATTCTTCGCCGTTTTGTGAAACTACGAACATATCTATTATGCGTTCAGGAGTGCTAAAAAGTATATTTATGTTTTTTTCATCATCTGGTGAAAAATACTTCACATCACTTCCGCCATCAGCATTTGCATCTACAAAACATATGTTGCCATCGAATTTATCTATAAGGAAGCTTTCTTTTCTATAATATTCATCTTGCGTGTCAAATTTATCTACATATCCAAGCTCATAGATAGTTTCTGTAACACGCTCATTGCTAAGTGGCAAATAATAGTCCTTTATTAGTGTTCTTTTGCTATCTTCATCAATTGCATGGGAATATTCAATGTCTGCACGATTTTTCCATACTCTTTCATTTCTTGAAATAGTTACAGAATCGGTCTGTATATCCCAATTCCAATTTATATTGCTTAATACTATATATTCGCTGCCAAAATCAAAGCCCTCGTTTATAACATCTTCGTCCTTGATTGAAGTGTTTTGAGTGTCAATTTCGCTTGCAGTCAAAGCCCTCTGAGTCTTCGCAGGCATAAAAGCAACATTTGATACTGTCATCAGCGCACAAAGCAACATAACAATAGCTTTTTTCATACAAAATCCTCCATTTCTATCTTCTATTTATAAAACATTTTAAAATTTTATTTTGTTGCATCAAAATTAAATTTTTCGTCTTTTTATTTTCTATTAGTATAACATTTTCATTTTACTATGTCAATACACTTAGTTGATTATATAATATATTTTTCGCTAATGTTCAAATGTTCGATTTTATCAAAAATAAAAAGAGTATAGAGTTTTTAACCCCATACTCCGTTTTAAAATTATTATTATCCTTTATATAAATCTCTCAACAGCCTTATTTCCCTTGCATAGCCCTCAATATCGTTAGGCGTTTCAAGCTCGAAAGGAAGATTTTTAAGCGCATCGTGATTTATAATTCTCGTTATTGCCTCTAAGCCTATATGACCCTCACCGATTTTAGCGTGCCTATCCTTATGGCTTCCGATAGGATTCATAGAATCGTTCAAGTGAATTGCGCATAGTCTATCAAGACCTACGACCTTATCAAACTTTGTCAGCACTCCGTCAAGGTCATTAACAATATCATAGCCTGCATCGAACACGTGACACGTATCGAGGCAAACGCCGATTTTATCGCCGAGCCTTGCGCCGTCAATGATAGCTTTAAGTTCTTCAAACGTTCTTCCAATTTCGCTGCCCTTGCCTGCCATAGTTTCGAGCAAAACATGGGTTTTCATATTTTCTTTCATAGCGTTATCGAGCATATATATTATCTGTTCTATGCCCTTGCTTTCGCCCTGTCCTACATGGCTGCCGGGGTGAAAATTATAAAGCACACCGTTTACATATTCGAGCTTTTCAAAGTCATCACGCATAACATCGAGCGCAAATTTCCTTATTCCCTCATCGGCAGAACAGCCGTTGAGCGTATACGGGGCGTGTGCGACTATATTTGAAAATCCGTTGGCACTCATTATTTCATTAAGTGCGTTACAATCGTTTTCATCTAACTTTTTAGCCTTACCGCCTCGTGGATTCCTTGTAAAGAACTGGAACGTATTCGCATCGAGTGAAACAGCTTCAAGTCCAATATTTTTGTATCCACCCGAAATTGAAAGATGACAGCCTATATTAAGCTTTGCCATAAATCAATTACCGTCCTTTACAATAGTAACAGACTGCGCCTTATCGCTTTCTTTTTCATGCCCTACATGAACTATCATACCAACTTTGAGTTCGCCTTTATTTTCAATAGATGAAACATCAAACTTACGCACTTCGTTATTTTCCTGCCCATCACGGCTACGAACAACGATAGTTGACTCAACCGTTATAAAGTTTCCATCAATCTGAGTAATTTTTCCCGTAAAAATAGGCGTAATTTCTCCGTCTATATCTTCACGCTGCGGGGAACCCGGCTGCGCATTCGGCGGAAGCGTATATACAGGCACATTTTTAAATGGATCATCGTTTTTGTTCTGGCAGCCTGTTAAAACAACACTGGCAAGAACAGATGCAACGATAGAACTTACAATAAATTTCTTCATAAAATCACCTTTATTGGTTTATATTTACATACTCAGCAACGAGCGAATCGTTATCGAACCTTGCTGTTACGATTGAGCCAACACTTATTTCGTCTTTCGATGCAGAAACTCCGTTTTTTGATATAGCTGTACTTTCGCCTATCACGAACTTAACAGTTTTATCCTGAGGAATTTCTGGCAGCTTTGTATTTTCATCAGCTTCGCCAAGACCGAGCAAAATTGTAGAATTCTTCTTGCTTTCTTTCGGAACAAGCTTTGGTTCGTTCATATATACTGTCATTTTGCCGACAGTAATTTCGTTTCCGTTTATTTCGAGCACTTCGCCTTTAACAGTAAGTGTCGGATAAATCGTTTCAAACTCTGTCTGCTTCTTTTCACAGCCTACAAGCATTATAACAAAAAGAACAGCCAATAAAATCGACGCAAACTTTTTCATCATTTTATAACATCAACTCCCATATATGGAACGAGAACATCAGGAACTTTAATGCTTCCGTCAGATTGCTGGTAGTTTTCAAGAATTGCAGCAACAGTTCTTCCGATAGCAACACCTGAACCATTGAGTGTATGAACGAGTTCGGGCTTTGAATTTTTATCTCTTCTGAATCTTATGCCCATACGCCTTGCTTGGAAATCCTCAAAGTTTGAGCAGGAGCTAATTTCAACATATCTGCCATAACTCGGCATCCATACTTCAAGGTCATATGTTTTTGCGCTTGAGAAACCTATATCGCCTGTTGAGAGGTTTACAACCCTATAAGGCAAACCGAGAAGCTGAAGAACCCTTTCTGCATCATTAGTAAGCTTTTCAAGTTCGTCATACGAATCTTCAGGCTTTACGAATTTAACAAGTTCAACCTTATTGAACTGATGCTGTCTTATAAGTCCTCTTGTGTCCCTGCCGGCACTTCCTGCCTCAGCCCTGAAGCAAGCGCTATATGCGCAGTACTTAATAGGAAGGTCCTTTTCTTCGAGTATTTCGCCACGATGGAGGTTAGTAACCGGAACTTCTGCTGTCGGAATAAGGAAATAATCAGTATCAGTTACCTTGAATGCATCTTCTTCAAACTTCGGAAGCTGACCTGTACCTGTCATAGACGTTCTATTTACCATATACGGTGGGAAAATTTCCGTATAACCGTGTTCTGTATGCGTGTTCAAGAAAAAGTTAATAATCGACCTTTCAAGCTTTGAACCGAGTCCACGATAAACTGTGAACCTTGCGCCTGTAATCTTTGCACCTGCTGCAAAATCAAGGATATTGAGGCTTTCGCCCAAATCCCAATGCGCTTTAGGTTCAAAGTCGAATGTGCGAGGTTCGCCCCACTTTCTTACTTCAACGTTGTCTGCATCAGATGCACCATCGGGAACAGATGAGTGTGGAATGTTAGGAATTGCAAGTAATGCCTTTTCAATTTCAACATCAATATTTGATACTTTTTCGTCTAATTCCTTTATTTTAGCCTTTACAGACTTCATTTCTGCCATAAGCTCGTCTGTGTTCTCGCCTGCTTTTTTGAGCTTCGGAATTTCTGAAGAAACTTGATTGCTTCTTGCTTTCAACACTTCAACTTCGCCAAGCAATGCTCTTCTCTGCTTGTCAAGTTCGAGCAAACCCGATACGTCTGCTCCCTTGTTTCGTCTGCTCTTCATAGCTCTTTCGAGTTCTTCGGGATTCTGTCTTATTCTCTTAATATCAAGCATTTTCTTATATCTCCTTGCCAATAATATTTTATATTACATCTTTTCAGGTGCTTCAAGCCCTACAAGGTAAAGACCAGTCTTGATTACAGTCTTAACAGCCATTGTAAGCGCTATTCTTGCTTTCATAACATTTTCCTGTTCGCCCATAATTCTATGTTCAAAATAGAACTTGTTGTATGCCTTACAAATATCTATTATATTTCTTGAAATAAGGTATGGTTCATACTTTACAGATGCTTCCTTAACAGCTTTCGGGAACGCTTCAAGCGCCTTTATAACCGCACGTGATTCTTCATCTTCAAATACAGAATAATCAATATCATCAAGCGATACGCTTATTCCTTCGCTCTCTGCTTTTCTAATAACCGAACAGCATCTTGCGTGCGTATACTGAGCATACGGACCCGTTTCGCCTTCGAAGTTTAGTGCCTTATCCCACGAGAATGTTATATCCTTAATTCTTCCGTTGTAGAGTGAATTCCATACAACTGCGCCAACGCCAACCTGCTTTGCAACGAGTTCCTTTTTTTCAAGGTCAGGGTTCTTTTCCTGCATAATTTCAAGCGTCTTTTCAACTGCGCTTTTTAGAACATCTTCAAGGAACAATACTTTGCCTTTTCGTGTTGAAAGCGTACCATCGGGCAAACTTACCATACCAAACGATACGTGTACCATATCCTTGTACCAATCATAACCCATAAGCTCAATTACTTTGAAAATCTGCTTAAAATGCAAATCCTGCTGATATGCAACAACATAAAGATTCTTATAAAAATCATAAGTTTTTTTGCGGTACATTGCAGCCGCAAGATCCCTTGTTGCATAGAGTGTTGCTCCGTCCGAACGGAGTATGAGGCAAGGTGGCATATTATATTCTTCAAGGTCAACAATCATTGCGCCCTTGTCCTCTTTAAGCAAATTCTTCTCTTTAAGCTCGTCAATAACAGCGCCCATTTTATCGTTATAGAAGCTTTCGCCGGCATAGCTGTCAAAAGTTATATCGAGCATATCGTAAACCTTTTTAACTTCACGAAGTGTAAGTTCCTTAAACCATGCAAAAAGTTCAAGCGCTTCCTTATCGCCCTCTTCAATTTTCTTGAACCAGAACCTTGCTTCATCATTGAGGCTTTCATCCTTTTCTGCCTCGTCATGGAACTTTACATATATTTCGAGCAAGCCCTTAACCGACTGTTTTTCAATAGTTTCCCTATCGCCCCATTTCTTGTATGCAACTATAAGCTTGCCGAACTGCGTTCCCCAATCGCCAAGATGGTTAATGCCAACAGAATTATAACCTAAATGATTGAAAATTCTGTAAAGCGAATGTCCGATTACAGTTGAGCTCAAATGTCCAATATGGAACGGTTTTGCAATATTGATAGAAGAATAGTCAATACAAACATTTCTTCCCTGTCCTTCATCAGAAGAACCGTACTTTTCGCCCTGATTAAAAACAGCTTCAATAGTCTTTTTTGCAAACGATGACTTGTCCGCAAAGAAGTTCAAATATCCGCCTGCAACCTGAACATCGCTGAAATAATCAGGGAGAGTAATTTTTTCTTTAAGTTCCGCAGCTATTGCAGGCGGTGCTTTGCGCAGAGTCCTTGCAAGCTTAAAGCAAGGGAACGCAAAGTCGCCCATTTCGCTATTAGGCGGAATTTCAATATATTCTTCAAGCTCGCCTGCATCAATCCCCGTTATAGATGAAAGCGCAAGCGCAATATCCTTTTTGTAATCCATATATAATATCCTTTTCTGAATTTTAAATATTTTATCATTATATTTTAACATATATTGTTTACAAATACAACAGATTGATATATCATATTTTTAAGTAAAATTATCGAGGCGGTATTTATGAAAAGATTTTTGGTTATATTTTTAACAATAGCAACATTAGCATTTTCAGCCTGTTCATCACAGAAAACGGATTATCAGGCAAATAATACATCTACACCTACAATTTTTCCGATTGTGACGACATCGCCAAACGAGTTTATGTTGTCAAGTGAAAACCTTGCAGGCACATCATGGAAAGATATTTATGATGATAACTTCACAATAACATTTGATAGCACCGGTACAAAGTTTACAGAAAAAAACTCGCTCGATAATTCATCGAACGAATTTAAAATTGTTGAAAACATCGCAGAAGATGGCAAAATAACATATTCCCTCTCAGGTTATGAAAATTCATACATCAAGTACGAGAACAAGAACCTAATCGTTTTCTACGATGAAAATATAGGCGAGCTTGAATATTCAAAGCTAAAATGATTCGTTGCATAGATAATTGAGGAATTTTTTAATGAATAATCTCCTCAATTTTCTTTTCATAAACGTCCCTTACCGATTCACCATTCCCGAAAAAATACGGAATGTCAGAAACTGTATGAAACAGTTTTATAAGCATTTCATCATTTTTCTTTTTTTCGTCAGCTTTTCCAGTATCCTTGTAATATTGTGAAATAATAATCATCATATCAATCAAGCTCGCTGCACAATAA
>CADBRR010000012.1 GCA_902797145.1 uncultured Eubacteriales bacterium
ACGGAAATGTTCAAGACCCATTGAAAGGTCGCACTGATAAATATAGTACGGACGAACTCTCATTTTTACGAGTTCATGAACGAGCTTCTTCATTACGTGAACGCAATCGTTTACGCCTGCTAGCAATACGCTCTGGTTACCGAGCGGAATACCTGCATCTGCGAGCATTGCGCAAGCACGCTTTGACTCTTCAGTAACTTCATTGGGATGATTGAAGTGTGTATTGAGCCAAATGGGATGATACTTCTTGAGCATATCACAAAGTTCCTGTGTAATTCTCTGCGGCATAACAACAGGTGTTCTTGAACCGATTCTGATAATTTCAACATGTTCAATTTCTCTGAGCTTGCTGATTATATATTCAAGCTTATCTGTTGAAAGCATAAGTGCGTCACCGCCTGAAAGCAATACGTCACGAACTTCTTCATGCTCTCTTACATATTCGATACATTTATCAATCTGATCCATAGCTACTGCGCTGTCATGCTGACCTGCAAAACGTCTGCGTGTGCAGTGACGGCAGTACATTGAGCACTGGTCTGTTACAAGGAGCAATACTCTGTCCGGATAACGATGTGTAAGTCCCGGAACAGGTGAGTCTGTATCCTCATGAAGCGGATCGAGCAAATCAGCGGGTGACTGATGAAGTTCAAGCGCTGTCGGAATTGCCTGACGACGAACGGGATCATGGGGATCATCGGGATTGATAAGTGAGAGGTAGTAAGGTGTTATAGCCATTCTGAGTGTACCAAGGCATTTTCTAACGCCCTCTTCCTCTTCAGGTGTGAGGTTTATATATTTTTTCAGTTCTTCAACTGTTTCAATACGATTTCTTACTTGCCATTTCCAATCGTTCCACTGTTCATCGGGAATGTCAGTAAAAAGTCCATAAGCTCTGCTTTTATTCATAGTGCTGTTCCTTTCTCGCTTAATATTTTTTAATATTGTATGGGAGCAAGCCCATAAAGCGAGTCTGCTCCCCCCTGAGTTTTTCAGAATTAGTTATTAAACGTACTTCTCGTCAAAGAGCTTTCTAATCTTTTCGTTTTCACGGAGAACGTTCAATGTGATTTCAGCATGGTTCTTTGTATAACCGTTACCTACTATCATTGTAACGTCTTTACCAACGCCTTCTGCGCCAAGTGCAGCCTTTGTGAAGCTTGTAGCCATTGAGAAGAAGTATACAAGGCCGTCATCACGAACGGGAAGAATTGCTGACATTTCGCAGTTTTCAACATTTACGCAGCAGATTGAGATATCATATTCCTTGCCATCGTTTGCTGCAAGAGCCTTTTCAAGTACGTCAACGGGTTCTGTTGCGTTTGCAACGATAACCTTTGAATATACGCCGAGTTCTTCAAGAGCCTTAACCTGTTTGGGGTTACGAACTACGCCTACTACGTTACCCTTAGGTCCAACCTTCTTCAATGCTTCGTAACCGCAAAGAACGCCTGACTTACCGTTTGCGCCAAGGATAAGAACGCTGTCGCCTTCCTTCGGAAGTTTGCGAGCCTGTGCAGGTGCGCCTGCTACGTCAAGAGCTGCAAGTGCAAGAGCTTCGCTCATATCGTCAGGAAGCTTTGCATAGATGCCTGATTCAAACAATACAGCCTTACCTTCGATATCAACACGGTCAATATCCTTGTGGATAGCCTTAATCTTGTCAATGCGCAAAGGTGTGAGTGAAAGTGATACGAGTGATGCGATCTTATCGCCAACTTTAAGGTCACGATCCTTCAAATCTTCACCGATATATGCTACACGACCGATGAACATTCCGCCTGAACCTGTAACGGGGTTCTGCTGTTTACCACGTTCTGCTACGATACCCTGAATCATTTCGCCAATCTTCTTTTCATCGCCGCCGCATACTTCTGAAATCTGTGTGAATGAAGCTGAGTCGATGTTAAGTGAAATAACATCGCAGATGATTTCGTTAGAATAGAGCTTATCCATATCGTTATCGATCTTATAAGCTGCCTGTGTGAGAACGCCCTTGGGTTCGATTACTCTGTGTGTGCCGTATTTGTTGCCTTTCATTGCCATAGTATTTTACCTCCGAATTTATTATTTTATTTTTATTTTCTCAATTAATTAGTTTTTAGCAGCGAGTCCGAGAATTTCTCTTGCTTCTGCTGGTGTTGCGATTTCTCTGCCAAGTTCCTTTGCAATTCTAACTACTTTTTCAACAAGTTCTGCATTTGACTTTGCAAGAACGCCCTTTGAAAGATAAACATTATCTTCGAATCCCACTCTTGCGTGACCGCCAAGCAAAATTGCCATTGTTACCATCGGGAATTCATATCTGCCAACGCCGCTTACAGTAAATGTTGAACCTTCGGGAATTGAGCCAGCCATAAATGTAAGGTCTCTCGGTTCACCGCTGATACCGCCGTTTACACCCATAACGAAATTGAAGTGCATGGGCTTTTTAATATAGCCCTTCTTTGAAAGGCGGATAGCCATATCTATCATACCCTTATCAAAAACTTCTACTTCGGGCTTAATGTTTCTTGCTATCATCTTTTCACCGAACTCTTTGATTGTATTTTCTGTGTTTACGAAAATATCATCACCGCCGAAGTTGCAAGTACCGCAGTCAAGTGTTGCCATTTCGGGATTAAGAGTTATAGGAGCAAGACGCTCATCATTTGACATACCAACAGCACCGCCTGTTGAGGGCTGTATAATAACATCAGGACATTTTGCGTAAATAGCGTCCATGCAAGCCTTGAATCTTTCTGCGCTCTGTGTAGGTGTGCCGTCATCCTCTCTTACATGGAGATGGATTATAGCTGCGCCTGCCTTATATGCGCCATAAGCCTGTTCAGCGATTTCTTCTACTGTGTAAGGAACAGCAGGGTTGTTTTCCTTAGTTACTTCTGCGCCGCATATTGCAGCAGTAATAATAAGCTTTTCCATAACTACCTCCTGAAATATTTAAATTATTTATTGTTTCTCTGTTTGTCGAGCGGAACAACACAAGTACCGCTTGCCCTGCATACAACTACAGGTTCAGGGAGTACATCACAAGCCGAATCATTGATATCAGGTCTTGGAGCGATAACCTTTCTTGCTTCAAAAGTCATCTTTCTTGAAGTTTTGCCTACATGAGTAATTTCGCCTGTTGCTTCGATATAATCGCCAGCAAAAACAGGTGCGCAGAACTCTACCATGTCGTAAGCCTTGAAAAGACCTTCATCGCCATCGTTGAGTATAAGCAATTCTGTTGCAACATCTCCGAAGAGCTGGAGCATTCTTGCGCCGTCAACGAGATTTCCGCCGTAGTGTGCATCATGGGCACTCATTCTCAATCTGATTGTAGATTTCATAAAATGTACCTCCGTTTTATATGTTTTTTGTTAATTTAATTCTAAAAAAAGCGCTATTGATAAGCCTACAAACTTAACAATAGCGCATCATTCCAATTTAATGACAGCCATACCGCACTAAGCGTTATGTCCAAGTATTCAGGCAAGAGTCCCCGAACGCTTTCGGCAAAATCACATTCACACACTTCGAAGGCACTACCCTCCATATGTTACCTTGAATTTCGCTCCTCTATTTAATTAAAATATTCATTTATCTGTATTGATTATACCTTTTTTGCTTTGTTTTGTCAATACAATTTCTCCATAATTTTCATTATATTTTCATCAAGCCCCAACAATCTGCATATATTTAGCGCATCATGTGGACAGCTATGCTTTGCGTCAGTTTTATACAAGCCATAGTTCATGCTTTTTTCAATAGCTTCAACTCCATCTAACCCTGCGTTTATCTCTTGCCTTACCTTATTGAAGTCTATATCCTTAAGTCCCCACACCTGATAATGTGCCTTTGAATATTCAGCAACATTATCATAATGCGTTGTCATAAGCGTATATGCGTTTGCCTGATTTAGATACATAACCGCCGCGCGAACGATAAGCGCACCCTCTTCTGGGTTTGTTCCCCTTGCAAACTCATCGAGCAGAATCATTGAATTTTCATAATCTGAAAGCACTTCTTTGAGCTGAACAATTTCTGCGCCGAAGCTCGAAAGTCCCCTATCCACATTTTCTAAGTCCTCAGAAATTATGTGCATAGAATCGAGCAGTTTTACTTTAACCCTCTTTGCAAACGGGAACATACCAACGTGGACGAGCATAGTATTTAGCGCAATAGTCTTTAACGCAACGCTCTTGCCGCCCATATTAGCACCGGTAATTACAGTAGTTCCGTTTACAAGCTCAATCGAAACAGGCGTAAAGCTCCTCGAACGCTTTTTGAGCGAATCCGAAACAAGAATATTTACGCACTCAACGAACTCGCAATTCCCATCATCTGCAATTTCAGGCATAACTGCGCCATACTCCATAGCAATTCTTGCCTTTGCAATAGTCAAGTCAAGTTTTCCAACAGACTCAATAATTTCTTCAAGCTTTTCTCTGTATTCTGCAAGTGCTTGAGACATTTGCTTTCTAACGATTTTTTCTTCTTCGTCCTGTTCTATTGCAAGCTTTGTACGAATATCGTGAAGCTCTTTTTTAACACTTTCATCCGTTTCTGTGCGAAGCCTATTTTCTATAAACTTCTTTTCGTTTCGGACTTCCTTAAGCCTTTTATTGTTAATATCGCTAACATAAAAAGTAGCATTTCTATTGCATTCAGGGTCGATTATATCGAGTGCTTCAACGCAGTTATCAATATGAATAGAATTATAGCTTGCACGTTCGTTTATATCATCAAATGCCGGCTTTAAAATCTCAAGCTGAAGCAAAAATTTTTTAAGCTCGAACAACTCAACCTCATCAAGAACCACTTCCTGGCATTTCGCAATCGAACGCCTTATATCCTTCATGCACATGAATGAATGTTCAACTTTGTCAAAGCTTTCTTTCATAATCGGTAAAAACTCAATTGTCTTTGAAACGTTTTCAAGCTCAGCAATAAGTGCCTGACGTTCAACGGGTGAATAAACTTTTATCTTTCTGATTTTTTCTTCACCATAAGGTGTGGAGCATGAGAGTTTGTCAAGAACATATCTCATACCGATATTATTCATTTGATTAAACGATAAATTTATCATAAATTCTAACCTCAAACAATATTTTATTCAAGCACATTAACAACGGGAACAGATGTTTTTTCTCTCATTTTATCCATAAACTCATTCTTATCAAAATCGTATCCATATGCGGAAAACGGATTTATAGTTATGCACGCAAGAACAGTATTTTCAAGCACCGAAATATATGCCATACGGGTTTTCAGCTTTGAATACGATTCTGCACCGATAAGAATTTTTGTACTGTCACGAACCACAAATTCTATGCCCTCTATTTTCTGCATAAGCACATTTTTCATCATGCCCTCTGTCATAGCGCCGCCTATGAACACCCTGCTTATAGGAATTTTTCTTTTGAGCGCTTCAACCACATCCATATCGAGCCTCTGTCCGTCTTTATCAAAAACAACGAGCCTTTCATCACTTTCTATATTATCTCTGCATTTTTTAAGTCCCATAAGTTCCGCATTATAAACCGTATCTTGAATGACAACATTCATATTTTTATGATACGATGCACCGCTACATAGAACTGTCGCCTCAGAAACACTCGGCGAACACAACGTTTTTCTTGACAGCGCACCGTCAATTATGCTCATAGATGCGCCTAGTGAAAAGAAAACCTTGGAAACCGACTTCAACTGCTCCGTAATTGACGGACCCGCAAGTTCCACGAAGCCATCGCTTTTTGCACGAACAAAAATAACATTGCCAAGCGGAGTGCTTATATCGCTTTTATCGACAATTTCCCTTGAAATATCGCACTTTGAAAGCAAATCATGCGCCGTTGCGATAATTGTGCCCTCCCTTATATAAATTGATGGTTTGCTCGTCCTTGTAACAAGGTCAACAGATTCCCCATCACGACCGATTGATGTAAGCCCAACAAGGCGTTGAGATTTATCAAGGCTTTCGATTATATTGTTAAGAACGGTTGTTTTGCCTGCATTCTTGCACATTCCTATTATTGAAAGCGTTTTATATTCACTTATGTAGTCGTAAACAGAATTCATTTTTTACTCCGAAATTTTACTGTATAAATTGCACCTGCCCTGTTTGCCAATCAAACTAATTTCTCCGACAGCGCATAGAATATTCAAAAGCGTTGATGCCCTATCCCGCCTTATTCCGAGCAGTTTTGAAGCATCTGAGCTTGTAAATTCCTTTTTAATATCATCAGGCAAGAATAAATTATAACCCAACTTGCCTCCAAACTCCACTTCATTAACGAGCGAAACAGGTATGCGTTCTATCCTGTGCGAACCCTTTTTACCGCCTCGTGCATAACCGTCCTTGAGCCTCAATTCTTCGCAATCTATAAACATTATTCTGAACGATAAATTATTATATCTCAAGAACATTTTTATCTTGTAAAGCTCTTTAATAATATCATAAATGCTGCCTTTTTTAGGAGAAAGTCGTTTGTTGCTCACTTCCCCAGTCTGCGGATCTAACCACATCAACCATTTTTTGTTAGGAATAGGATAGACAACAGTTACATCATAACCCATTGGCAGAAAATATTCAAGCTTCTTGCGCAAAAGATTAAAGCTTCTCGTCTGTATTTCAAAAATATGTTCGCAACCATCGCATATATCTGCATAGAAGCTGCCTACTTTGATTTCATGCTTGCTTGTGTCTGGCGATAAGTAATGTTTAATAACGCTGTGTAGTGTTTTTTCACCGAGAAGACCTATGCTTGTTCGCTCCTTGTTATTGTTCATTACCGTATCAATAGCCACATTGAACATATCTGAATCATTCATTTGCATCACCTATTATATATTAACATATTTTTCGTTTAAGTCAAACAATTTAATATCAATCAATCATTATCAAAAGGTTTGACATTTAATAAATACTTCGCTAAAATAAATATATAATTTTTCGGAGGATATGAAAATGAAAGTATTACTCGTATTGCTTGACGGAATGCGTCCTGACGGCATGATGAATTGTTCTAATAAATATGTTAATGAATTGTTATCAAACAGCGCTTACTCACTCGAAGCAGAATCTGTTTTTCCATCAGTAACACTCCCGTGCCATTTTTCGCTTATGCACTCGGTAAAACCCGATAGGCATGGAATCCTTACAAACACATATGTTCCTCAGGTTCGTCCGATAGATGGCTTGTTTGAGCAGCTCCATAAGTTTGATAAAACAACTGCTTTTTTCCATACGTGGGGCGAATTGCGTGATATAGCAAAACCGCAGTCGATAGACCATATTGATTATAGGAACGGTTCGCAGTTCGGTTATGAACAGGCTCAAACAGAGCTTTTGAACAACGCAGTAAAGCATATTGAAAAATATGCGCCCGACTTCGTTTTCTATTATAACGGAATGCCCGATGAAGTAGGTCATCAGAAAGGCTGGATGAGCCAAGATTATCTTGATGCAATAAATATAGGCTTTGATTGGCTTAAAACGCTTATGGAGTCGCTTCCTGACGATTATGTTACAATAGTTATCGCAGACCATGGCGGACATGATAGGGTTCATGGAACGACTATGAAAGAAGATATGACTATTCCGCTTATAATCCACGGTAAGGGAATTGAAAATCGTGTTATCGAAAAAGCAAGTATCCTTGACATCGCTCCAACAATTGCAAAGCTTGTAGGCATAAATAAGAACTCCGATTGGGAGGGTAATTTTCTTGTATGATAGCGAGTCAGAAACGGCGCATAACGTACCTGACACTGTTATGCAGCGTATTGTATTTTGCAAGCTACCTCACAAGATATAACTTCGGTGCTGTTTTAGTGGAAATTGCCGCAAGGGAAAGCATATCAAAAGCTCTCGCTTCAATGAGCGTCACGGGACTTTTCATAACGTACGGATTAGGTCAGCTTATAAGCGGATTTATTGGCGATAAGTTCGCACCTGAAAAGATAATTTTTGCAGGCTTGTTTACAAGCGCACTCATGAACATAATAATCTCACAGGTAACAAATCCGTATTTGATGCTCGTTATATGGTGCATAAACGGATTTGCGCAATCAATGATATGGCCTCCGCTCGTCAGGATAATGGCAACACAGTTTGATAGCAACGGTTATAAAAGGGTAAGCTTTTTCGTAAGCTGTGGAAGTTCAGTAGGCACTATAGCTGTATATCTTATAGCTCCGCTTATAATTACGCTCGCTTCGTGGCAGGCAGTATTTATATTTTGCGGTCTTGTTGCAATGATTATGTCGCTCATATGGATATTATCATATGGTAAATTAAAAACAAACGATATTGTCGAAACTGTTGTTCAGGAGAACAAAAAGAGTTTTTATTTTATAAAAGAGCTTGGAAAAGGCGGAAGTATCCTGTTTATTTTCGTGTTAGTAGCTATCTTGTGCCAAGGCGCTTTGCGTGACGGAATAACAACATGGATGCCAACGCTCATGAACGAAGCGTTCTCGCTGACAACTACTGTTTCTATTTTAAGCGGGGTTGCGCTTCCGATTTTTGCAATTATTTCATACAGAATAGCAATGCGTGTGAATAAAAGCCTCGTCAATAACGATATTTCATCAGCAGGAATTATGTTCCTTGTAGGTTTTGTTTGCTTGATTTTAATGGCAACATTCGGAATCAGGGATAAGTTTTTATCCGTAATTCTTTTGATGCTAACGACAGGAGCTATGCATGGGGTAAACCTTATGCTTATTAGTATGCTTCCGTCAAAGTTTAAAAAGTTTGGCAACGTTTCATTCATTTCAGGCATACTAAATACTTGTACCTATGTTGGCAGCGCATTGTCATCATATGGCATTGCATTGTTTACGGATAGCTTTGGCTGGAACACTACTGTTATTCTCTGGGCAGTTATTTCGCTTGTAGGCCTTGCAAGCTGTATCGTGAGCAAACGTCTTTATAACATTCTTGAAAGTTAAATATAAGGCAGTTCGCATTTTGTAAACTGCCTTTTGTTAATTTTAATAACCGTTTCTTAAATCTATAATCGAACCGTCAATTGCATTTATACAGAGGAATGCGTTCGCAGGGTCTTCGTTTATATCTACTTCCATTTTTTCATCGAGTGGCAGAGGGTAGTCTGATTGATTTGCATACTTGTTCGTCTGCAAGCCAAAAAACATCCATACCGGCACAAGAATACCGTCCGTTGTTAAACCGTTCTGCTCCCTTATTGTTACATACCCAAGCCTTATATCATCAATCTTTATCTGCACTTCGCAGGGATCATCATTGTATTCGTTGCTTTCACTCAGTTCATCAATTTCATACATTGTGTTGTGATCTGCGTTTATCAATATATGTGATCTAAATATGTCCTGTATTTTATCAAACGGCAAAAGAGCTACATTGCTCGTTATTTTCTCGGTTAGATTTAATGACGATATTTTCGATACCCTGTATATTCCTTCGTTGTCAATAACAATGCTTATATACTCCTGTGTCCACAATTCGGAGGAATATTTCTTCCCGAATCCTACTGCATCATGCTTATTTGTTCCATAAAAAAACACAGGTATATTATCAACCTCTTGCGTGAATATGAAAACATAGCTGTCATCCCATTTAACTTTCTCTAATCCTGCTTCTTCATATCTTTGAGGATTATGCTTTATAGAACCGGAGCGGTTGAACTTATAATCTGTATATCCAAGCTTATTATATAACATATCGGTAGCCAAATTATACGCTTCATCATAACTGAAATCCATGCCGATAAGATTTTCATATTTTCTGTTTTGAATTGTTATCGCACCGCCAAGATGAAATGGTCCATTTTTGTATCGTGGATTGAATACCATGGACTGATTTAGAGCCTTTCCGTATCCTCCTCGCATATCGTAGTCTTTTGTTATATATATTTGTTTTTTTAAATCGCCTGTTACACCTACGATTTCATACCATTCTCTATTTGTTCCCATACCTGCATCTGATTTTTTATAGACGAAATCTCTTGTTGTTTCCACAAGCTCAAGCGATTCAGGTGCGTTTTTATATTCTTCCTGTAATCTTGCTATATCGTTTTCAATCTGTTGCTTATCAAGCTCATAATCTTCTTGTGTATAATCATCATCAATCTTTAAACTATCAATTAGTTCCTGATTGTAGATAATATCTTGCATGACAATATCTTTTGTCCTCCAATTATCATAGGTATATAATTTTTCACTTCCTATGCACCTTGTTATAAAATCATCTGCAACCTCTTGTGTAATATTTACAGGATTTACCTTATATACAGGAAATGCTTATACATCGGGAACAGATATATCAGCATTTACAATTATTTTTAATATACTTGTATTGTTTTGGATAGTTTCTTCCCATTTTTCGGGAGCAGAATATTTGCCAAGCGGTGCAGGAGTTCCGTATATGCTTTCCTCCAATTTACCATCATTCTTGCTTATAACGATAGGATTTTCGGGTGTTTGCTGACACGCTGACATACAAAGCGTTATTCCTGCAAGTAACATTATAAGAAATTTTTTCATTGTTTTGCTCCTTTTGTATTCTCTTATTGTATATTATACTGTATCTAAATAGGTTGTTTGTTACGAAACTATTAATTTTTCTTAAATATTTTATTAATAAATCGAGGCGGCAGGGAACTCCCCAATAACTCACCTACCGCCCCATAGGAGAAA